>CAYWIQ010000101.1:0-7987 GCA_964458405.1 uncultured Chromatiaceae bacterium | reverse complement strand
TGGTACTTGACCTGCAGGCCGGTCTCCGGGCTCGTGAGCGGGTCATTACGAATGGCCCGACGAATCGCCTTCCCGCGCGTTGCGCAGTGGCTGAATGATTCGTCTACTCTCACCTACCGTTGCGGGGGCAGCGCCGGCATGGTTCAGATCGAACGCACCGGCTTCCCGTTTGATCCCGACCCGAGAGGGGCTGGGACACCTGAGGTTTGAAGCAAGGGCAATGTACGGGTTGGGATGCGGCGCTGTCAAGCGCGATTCTTGTCGCGGTGTTATTGTTACCCCATTCGAGGCACCGCCCTGATTTAGATGCCGGATGGATTACGTGGATATGTCGTTTTACGGGCAATTAGAAGGGCATGAGTGCGGAGTCTGTACCGGGTTCAAGCGCCATCCGGCAGGCGTGGGGTGTGATTTATCTATTGGGTAACATGATCAGTGAAATCAGCCGACTCCATAGAGCTTGCTCATAATATAACCACCATCGATACCGGTTACTGTCGTCCCGGATTCGATGCCAGTCACTTGATAGTGGAAGGAAGCCAAGCGGCCTTGGTGGACGTGGGCACCTCCCATTCCGTAGTGCGGATCTTGAAGGTCTTGCAGGACAAAGGCATTGCCCGCCAAGACGTGCGTTACGTCATGGTGACTCACGTGCATCTCGACCATGCCGGCGGCGCCGGTGCCTTGTTGCAGCATCTACCGGAAGCGCAGTTGGTGGTTCATCCCCGTGGTGCGCCACATATGATCGATCCCGCTAGATTGATTGCCGGGGCGACGGCGGTTTACGGCGAGGAGCGCTTCAACCGTCTATACGGTGAGATCGTGCCGGTGGCCGGCGAACGCGTGATAGAGGCGGCCGATCAATCTGCGGTGGATTTAAACGGCCGTTCCCTGTTGCTGTTGGATACCCCTGGTCATGCGCGTCATCACTACTGTATTTGGGACGCGGCGAGCCGCGGTATCTTTAGCGGTGATACCTTCGGCTTGTCCTATCGAGAGTTCGATACACGCCGCGGGCCGTTTATCTTCCCTACCACCACGCCGGTGCAATTCGATCCGATCGCCATGCACGCCTCCATTGATCGGTTATTAAGTTTCAACCCTGAACGTATGTACCTTACTCACTACGGATGTGTGGAAGATGTGCCGCGTTTGGCGGCGCAGTTGCATCGTATGATCGAAGTTTTCGTCGGATTGGCGCGCGATGCAGCTGATCGTGGGCAGCGTCGCCATGAGGCCTTGGTCACCGCTTTGCGGGATATCCTGTTGAATGAATTGCAGCTCCATGCTTGCCGCTGGCCTGAGCAGCGCATCATTGAATTGCTGGCGATGGATATCGAACTCAATGCCCAAGGTCTGGCCATATGGGCGGACAAGCAGCGTGGCGACGATCGGCCCTGAATGATCCCGTTCTGTTGTTGACTATCGTGTTTTCGGGTGAGCGAACGATATAGAGATGTGCCTTCGAATCTGCCCACATTATTGCGCACAATGTGTATAAATGTGTCGGATTTTTTTACATAATTTTGCGCGCGCGGTTGGAATGTTAAGCATATATTCAGCTATACTCGATAGGGTAGCCAGTACCTGCTAAGAACCCAAATAGCCATTTATCCCCATGGAGGATGAGGATGGCCATAAGAGGTGGTTATGCAAATTGATTCGTTCCTCCACTCCATGGTGCAGATGGGTGCTTCCGATCTGTTTATCACCGCGGGGTCCGTTCCCAGCCTGAAGATTCACGGCAGTTTGGAAAGACTTGATCACGATGTGTTGATCCCCGAAGAGGCGCGCGACCTCGCCTATTCCATCATGAGCGGCAATCAACAGGTTGAGTTTGAAGTGACGCATGAATGTAATTTTGCGTTGCAGCGGCCTGGGCTGGGCCGGTTTCGTGTCAATGTCTATCAGCACCAAAACAGCATCGGCATGGTGCTGCGCCGCATCGAAACCCATATTCCCACCTTCGAGGAACTGCAGTTGCCATTCATGCTCGAGGAATTGAGTATGGCCAAGCGCGGCCTGATCTTGATGGTGGGCGCCACGTCCATGGGTAAATCGACGACCTTGGCGGCCATGGTGGGTTACCGCAACCGCAATAGCCACGGTCATATCATTTGCATTGAGGATCCCATCGAATTCGTGCATCAACCGGCGGGTTGCATCGTCAGTCAGCGTGAGGTGGGTATCGATACCGAATCCTTCGAGGCCGCGCTGCGCAATGCCTTGCGTCAGGCCCCCGACGTCATCTTGCTGGGCGAGATACGTACTCGCGAGGCGATGGAGCTGGCCCTGACCTTCGCCGAGACCGGCCATCTGTGTCTGGCCACCTTACATGCGACGAACGCCGCCCAGGCGCTGGATCGCGTGGTCCACCTCTACCCACGGGATCGCCGCGACCATTTATTGCTGGACTTGTCTCTGAACTTGAAGGCGGTGTTGGCGCAACGCCTTGTTCCCCGCATGGACGGCAACGGCCGGCGCGTCGCCTTGGAAGTGTTGTTCAATACGCCGCTGGTTGCGGATGTCGTGCGTCGCGGCGACACCCATATGTTGAAGGATCTCATGCAGCGTTCCACCGATCTGGGAATGCGCACCTTCGATCAGGCCATATACGAGCTATACGCCGAAGGTGAGATCAGTTATGAGGAGGCCTTGCTCAATGCCGAGTCCGCCAACGAGGTGCGGCTGATGGTGAAACTGGGTAAGGGTATTGATCCGCAAAATTTCGGCGACGGAATATCGCGGGCGGGGTTGGAACGGGAGGAGGGCGAAGATGTGCCCATTACCCACCACAAGAGCAACAGTCTGATCTGATCGCGCCGCGCCACCGCGTGCTGCCATTCCCTTACCGCAGTGGGCGATCTCCACGCTCGAACACGATATTTCCCTCGAAGACGGTCATGACGGCGCGGCCCTTGAATTGCCAGCCGGCGAAGGGCGTGTTGCGGCCGCGGCTGAGCATATCTTCCGTTGAGAATTCCCAGCGTTCTTCGGGATCGAACAGGCATATATCGGCGGAGGCGCCCACACTGAGCGTTCCCAGCGCTGCTGCGCCTAACACTTGCGCCGGCTGGTAGGTCAGGCGCGCAATAAGCTCGGGCAGGCTCAATACCCCGTCATCCACCAGCCGCAGGCCCAAAGGCAGCAGGCTTTCTAAGGCGGATATGCCCGGCGCCGTGGCGGCGAAGGGGGCAAATTTGGCATCGGCCTCATGAGGTTGGTGATCGGAGCAGATGGCCTGTAGCGTGCCTTTGGCCAACCCTTGACGCAGGCCGTCGCGGTCGCGCTGGGTGCGCAGCGGCGGCAAGACATGGCATTGGCTGTCGAAATCGCCGACGTCGATTTCGGTGAGATGCAGCTGGTGAGCGCTGACGTCGGCGCTGATGGGGAGTCCGTCGTATTGGGCGCGGGCCACCATGCGCACCGCTTGGGCGGTGGACAGGCGGCAGAAGTGGGCGCGCACCTGAGTTTGCTGGATCAGCGCCAGGTCGCGGGCCACGGTGACGGTCTCCGTGGCCTCCGGGATTCCCGCCAGTCCCAGACGGGTGCCCACCTGACCTTCGTGTACGCAGCCGCTGTTGCTGAGCCACGGGTCCTCGGCATGGAGAAACACCGTCAGGTCATGGGTGGCGGCGTATTCCATCGCACGGCGCATCACCACGGTATTGGCAATGGGTCGGCGGGCGTTGCTCATCCCTATGCACCCCGCTTCCTTCAAGGCCCCCATTTCGCTGATTTGGCTGCTATCCAGGTTTTGGGTGAGGGCGCCGAGCGGCAAGATCTGCGCCTTGCCGGCCGCCTGGGCGCGGCGTTGGACCAGGTTGGCCACCGCCGGGGTGTCGATTACCGGGTCGGTATCCGGTGGGCATACCAGGGTGGTGATGCCGGCGGCGGCCGCCGCCGCGGTTTCGCTGGCGATGGTGGCCTTATGCTCCTGGCCCGGTTCACGGAGGTGGGCATTGAGATCCACCAGGCCTGGACATACCACCCAACCGGTGGCGTCGATGGTACGCTCGGCCTCGAAACCATCGGGAGGCGTGCCGACCGCGGCGATACGACCGCCGGCGATCCACAGATCCTGTACCGCATCCGCCTGATTGGCGGGGTCGATAAGGCGACCGTTGCGAATCCACAGGCGCATCAGCCGTCCTTTCCGGGCGTACTGCCCATGGCCATAGCCATCACCGCCATGCGTACCGCAATGCCGTGGGTAACCTGCTGGAGGATTACCGAGCGCGGGCCGTCGGCCACCCCCGAGGCGATCTCCACGCCGCGGTTGATGGGGCCGGGGTGCATGACGATGGCGTCGGGCTTGGCCGAGGCCAGTTTGTCCTCGGTCAGCCCGTAGAGTTGGAAGTATTCATGCTCGCTGGGCAGCATCGCCCCCTGCATGCGCTCGTATTGCAGGCGCAGGGCGATTACCACGTCCACGTCGCGCAGACCTTGGCGCAGGTCGTGATAGACGTGGACACCCAGCTGTTCCACTTCCTTGGGGAGCAAGGTGCGGGGCGCGATGACCCGGACCTCGTTGACGCCCAGGGTGGTGAGGGCGTTGATCTGCGAGCGGGCCACCCGCGAATGCATGATATCGCCGATGATGGCCACGGTCAGCGGCGCGAATTCCCCTTTGGCGCGACGGATGGTGAACATGTCCAGCATGGCCTGGGTGGGGTGGGCGTGGCGGCCGTCACCGGCGTTGATCACGTGGACGTGGGGCAGGACGTGCTGGGCGATGAAGTGGGCGGCACCGCTGTCGGGGTGGCGTACCACGAACATGTCGCAGTGCATGGCCTCCAGGTTCTGCAGGGTATCCAGCAGGGTTTCGCCCTTGACAGTGGACGAGGCGTCGATGTTGATGTTGAGCACGTCCGCCGACAGGCGCTTGGCGGCCAGCTCGAAGGTAACACGGGTTCGGGTGCTGGCTTCAAAGAACAGGTTGACGATGGTCTTGCCGCGCAGCAACGGTACCTTCTTGACCGTTTGTTCGGTGACCCCGGCGAAGGATTCGGCCAGATCGAGGATATCCACCAATTGCGAGCGTTTCAGTCCCTCAATGCTGAGGAAGTGGCGCAGGCGCCCTTGAGCATCGAGTTGAATATTGCGCGACATCATGTGTCGAGTGGGTTCCTTACTGTTGTAGTCATCTCGCCCGTACCCGGGGGCGAATTGTCCTCTGTGAGCATCCGCAGCTCAAGGTGTTTGTTTAACGATCAGCTGTAATGGCGATGGTCCCGATAGTTTGACATGCTCATGCGCCGACAAGTCCATGGTGGTACCCACCACGTCGGCTTGGATCGGCAGCTCTCGGCCGCCGCGGTCAACCAGGGTCGCCAGGATCACCGAATCGGGACGACCATAATCAAAAATCTCATTGAGGGCGGCGCGTACGGTACGGCCGGTATATAGTACATCGTCCACCAAAATGATATGACGTCCGTCCACGGTAAACGGCAACTGCGAGGGCCGCACCGCGGGATTAAGCCCGATACGGGTAAAGTCGTCGCGGTAAAAGGAGATGTCCAGTTTGCCCAAGGGCTCGTCCAGGTGCAGCAAATCATGCAGGCGCTCCGCCACCCATACCCCGCCGCTGTGTATGCCTATCATCAGGGGATCGGCTATCTTGTTGGCGTCCAGATGCGCCTGCAGCGCCGCGGTCATCTTTTGCAGCAAGGGTTCGACGTTGTGATTCATGATGGTCGCCGGTCGTGGCTTTGTTCAATCAACCAGGTTTCCAGGATCACCTGGGCGGCGAGGCGGTCCAGGGTTTCTTTGGCGGCCCGTTGGTGGGGCACCACCCGTCGCCTGCCCGCCGTGACGGCGATTTGCGCCGCCTCGTGAGACGACAGGCGTTCATCCACCAGCTCCACCGGTAGTGCATAGCGTTGCTGCAATTCCGCGGCGAATTGCCGTACCTCCGCCGCCAACGGATGCTCGCTGTCGTCCAGTTGGGTGGGCAAGCCTACGATCAGCCGTGTGGGTCGCCAGTTCTCGATGACGCGGTCGATGGCGTTCCAATCGGGTTGGTCATCGAGCGTCTTCACGGTGACCAGGGGGCGGGCGGCGGCGGTGAGGGTCTGGCCTACCGCGATACCAATGCGTTTTAAGCCGAAGTCGAATCCCAGGACGGTGGCGGCATCCAGGCTCATGCGTGACCGATCTGATTGGAGATATGGTTGAGATCGACGCCCATCAGGGCCGCAGCCGCCTCCCAGCGCTGCTGCCACGGCATATCGAAGATGATGCGGTTATCCGCCGGACCGCACAGCCATACATTGTCCGCCAACTCCCGTTCCAGTTGGCCCGCCCCCCAGCCCGCGTATCCCAGGGCCACCAGGAGCCGTTGCGGGCCGTCGCCGGTCGCGATCTTTTCCAGGATGTCCTTGGAGGTGGAAATCCCCAAATCATCGTTGATGCGCAACATGCTGTCCCAATCGCCGGCGGGGGAGTGTAAGACGAAGCCGCGGTCGGTTTGCACCGGTCCGCCCATATAGACCGTTTGACGGCCGATGGCTTCCTCAGGGGTAGTGATGTTGACCTGTTCCAGGACCTGTCCCAGGGTCATGCTCAGGGGCCGGTTGATGACGATACCCATGGCGCCCTGATCGTTATGCTCGCAGATATAGGTGACCGTGCCATGGAAATTGGGATCGGCGAGGGCAGGCATGGCGATCAGAAACTGGTTGGTAAGGGAGAGCGGCTGATTCATGATCTATATATTCACCGAATCGGATTCGGCTGACAAGTTTAACGCCGGGCAATGGGGCCCTGTGTCTTCGCCGGACTGTTCATAAGGCTGCGCGGCGTTCAACACTCCCATCCTCGCCCCCTTCCGAACCGGGAGGCAAAAAAGGTGCAAATTGCCCCGGCTACATGCCTGCACTGAAGCTATTGTCGTTGAGGAATTGCCAGGTGCGGGTGATGTGCAGGATATCGGTGTCCTTGCGCATCTGCGCTGACAACGGGGCGAAGGGGGCGGCGAGGCGCACGATGCGGATGGCGGCATCGTCCAATAATTTATAACCCGAAGAGCGGCGTAATTCGATATGGTTCACGCTGCCGTCGGCGTTGATCGCCACGTCCAGGATCAGGCTGCCCGACAGGTTCTGGCGCTTCGCTGCTTCCGGGTAGTTCATGTTGCCGATACGCTCGATCTTGCTGCGCCATGCCTCCAGATAGGCGGCGTCGCGGAAGGACCGGCTGCTTGCCGAGATATAACGTTGGCGCGGGCGGCGGGAGTAGGCCTGCAGGGAGTTGTTGAGGTCGGCGCTCAGTTTGGCGATCTCCTCGCTGCGCATCATCAGCTGGGCGGCGCTGGGCAGCTTGCTGGGCGCATCGGGTTGCCGCTTGGTGACGTCCACGCTGCGTGCCGCATGCTGGTCGGTGGTCAAGACTTCCATGGTATGCGGACTTTGCGGCGTGGCCTCCTGGGGCGGGGTGGTTACCTCGTTTTGACCCGGGGAGGGCAAGGCCTGGGGCGCGGCGCGGGGGCGGGTGGGACGCACTCGTTTTTTGACGTTGCCGCTACCGTCCTGGTTGGCCTGGGCCAAGTAGTCGGCCTCATTGGGTTTTTTGGCTTTGCTGGGTTGGGTGAGGATGATCTCCAGGGTGGGCGCCAGCTTGGATTTGACCGGATCGGTGCTGGCGAACACCACGCCCAGGATGACGATGCCGTGCAGGACCACCGAAAAGAACAGCGTCAGTCCCAGCCGGTCGCTGGCGGAGACGGTGGGCGGTGGAGGCGCTGCCAGGGTATTCACAATGCGGGTTCCTCGGCGGGTTGCAACCGCTGCAAGACGATTTGCGCGATTATCCCGCTGCTAAGGCCGAATATCAGCGACGCGGTCATCAGTACCGGCAGCAGCCGGAACAGGCCGTCGTGGGGGATGAACACCCAGTAGGCGGTGCAGAACTGGGCGCCCATATGGGCCATGGCGGCCAGCAGGCAATAGCCCACCGGGCCGAAACCCCGTCCCGGGATCCAGCT
>CAYWIQ010000100.1:0-8000 GCA_964458405.1 uncultured Chromatiaceae bacterium | reverse complement strand
GGCCAACTATCTCTCTGGTTTGTTGCCGTAGGCATAATCACTGTTCCCGACCCCGGATGGCTCGGCCCATCACCCTCTCCCCGCGGGGCCTCGGTACCCCCTTGAGGGGTGGAAGGCTGGGGTGAGGGGCTCTTCACCTCACCGAAGGTCTGAAATTCGCTGTACGTCATTGCGGCGAATGCCCTAAAGGGCACAGGTGCCGGAATCCGGAAACCCGTTGAGCTAAAAGCACTGGATTCCGGGTCTTCGCTATGCTCAGCACGGAATGACGAATTGTTCAGATCTTATCTTAGAAATTTCTTATCGTTTTCGTGGGGCATGATGGCCCGCGTACAGCCGCCGCCGTGGTGTAGGTTCTTCTTAGACGATTTCTCATTGTGCTCGACGTGATTCGATGCTTGCCGAGGTGTGCGTCGAGTTGAGTAAAGGCCCGGCCGGGACGGTCGCGTCTAGTGTTTTAATAGGTGTGGGGCAGGAATGGAATGAATACCGCGGCGCCCCTATTTACACAACAGCAGTTCCAACAGCGCCTTTTGTGAATGCAGGCGGTTTTCCGCTTCCTCCCATACCACGCTCTGCGGAGCGTCCAGCACCTCGACGGTGACTTCCTCGTCGCGGTGAGCCGGTAGGCAATGCATGAACAGGGCATCGGGTTTGGCGCGGGCCATGATGGCGGCGTTGACCTGATAGGCGATGAAGGCCGCGCCCCGCGCCATTTGTTCCTCTTCCTGGCCCATGCTGGCCCACACGTCGGTGACCACCAGGTCCGCATCCTGGGCGGCGGCGGCGGGGTCGTCCGTCAGCTTGGCGTGACCGCCCGCTGCCGCAACGATGGCGGGATCGGGTTGATAGCCGTCCGGGCAGGCGATGCGCAACTGGAAATCCAGGAGCTGGGCGGCGTGGATATAGGAGTGACACATGTTGTTGCCGTCCCCCAGCCAGGCCACGGTCTTGCCGCGGATATCACCGCGATGTTCGAAATAGGTCTGCAGGTCGGCCAGCAATTGGCAGGGATGTTCGCGGTCGGTGAGGGCGTTGATCACCGGTACCCGGGAATGGGCGGCGAAGGTTTCCAGCTTGTCGTGCTCGTAGGTGCGGATCGTGACTGCGTCCACCATGCGCGATAACACCCGCGCCGTGTCTTCGATGGGTTCGCCGCGCCCCAGTTGGGTGTCGCGCGGCGACAGGAAGATGGCATGCCCGCCGAATTGCAGCATGGCCACTTCGAACGACACCCGGGTGCGGGTGGAGGATTTTTCGAAGATCATGCCCAGCACTTTATTCTTCAGTGGCGCGTGGTGGATGTCGCGGTTGCGCTCGGCCTTCAAGGTAGTGGCGCGTGCGATCAGCGTGCGCAGCTCCTCGGCGGAGAGGTCCAATAGCGAGAGAAAATGGCGCACCGTCATTCCAGTGACTTAGGCGCCGGTGGCGCGGGCGAATTCGATTATCAGGCCCGCCACGGTGTCGGCGATTTGGTCGGCTTCCTGCTCATCGATGATCAGGGGCGGTAACAGACGGACTACCCGTTCGGCGGTAACGTTGATGAGCAAGCCTTGCGCAAGTGCCTTGTCTACCAGCTCGGCGCAGGGTCTATCCAATTCGATACCGATCATTAGACCCAGACTGCGGATATCGTCGACAATGTTACAGTCGGCGGTGAGGCGTTCCCGCAGCCGTTTCACCAAGTGCCCGCTGAGAGTGGCCGCCCGCGCCGGCAAGTCTTGTTGTTCGATCACGTCCAGTACCGCCAGGGCGGCACTGCAGGCTAGGGGATTGCCGCCGAAGGTGGTGGCGTGATTGCCGGGCTTGAAGACTTCTGCCGCCTCGCCGCGCGCCAGGCAGGCGCCGATGGGGACGCCGTTGGCCAGGCCCTTTGCGAGGGTCATGACGTCGGGTACCGCCGTGGAATGCTGGAAGGCGAACCACTTGCCGGTGCGGCCCATGCCGGTCTGTACCTCGTCCAGTATCATCAGCCAACCCTGTTGGTCGCACAGCTCCCGTACCCCGGCGAGGTAATCGTCATCCGGGACATTGACGCCGCCTTCGCCTTGCACGGGCTCCAATAACACCGCCACGACCTCGGGACTATTCTTGGCGATGGTGCGCAAGGCCTCCAGGTCGTTGTAGGCCACCCTCAGGAAACCGCGTACCAGGGGCTCGAAGCCGGCCTGGGCCTTGCGGCTGCCGGTGGCGGTGAGGGTCGCCAGGGTCCGGCCGTGAAAGCTGTTTTGCGCCACTACGATGGTGGGGACGGCGATGCCCTTGTTATGGCCATAGAGACGGGCGAGCTTGATGGCCGCCTCGTTGGCTTCGGCACCGGAGTTGCAGAAAAAGGCCTTGTCCATGCCGCTGAGCCGGGTGAGGCGTTCCGCCAGTTGCTGCTGCTTGGCGACGCCGTAGAGGTTGGAGGTGTGCACCAGACGGCGTGCCTGGTCGCACACCGCCTCGGCCACCGCCGGATGGGCATGTCCCAGCCCGCATACCGCCACCCCGCTGAGGGCGTCCAGGTATTTCTTGCCGTCGCTATCCCACAGCCAGGCGCCCTCACCCCGTTCGAAGGTGACCGGGAGCCGCTTATACGTTGACATCAATGTCTCTGTCATAGCATTGCCTTACCCGCTAAAAGCAAAAAAGGCAGCTCCATGCACCGGGCTGCCGGGAAATCCCAAAGGCGCAATGTTACAAGCTCTTCTCATGACTGGCAAACCTCGTGGAATTGCCAAGGGGCCGGGGTGGAAGGGGCGCATCGCGGCCGGGCCGGCCCAGGAATTTGCTGCGGTAAAGGTCACATGGTTGTAACATTCTTGTAGTGTAATCGTAACGCTTTGATCAATGAGCGATGATTGTATATGGCCGTGAATATTTTGCTGGTGGAGGACGAGCCGGCGATTCAACAGATGGTCGCTATGGCGCTGCGCAAAGCCGGCTATGATGTGGCGATGGCCAGCGATGCCTCGGAGGCCCAGACCCAGATCGCCGGGCAGCTGCCGGACCTGATGCTGCTGGACTGGATGCTGCCGGGCATCAGTGGCGTGGAGTATGCCCGCCAGCTGAAAAAGAACGATCTCACCCGCGAAGTGCCGATAATTATGTTAACCGCCCGCGGTGAAGAGTCTGATAAAATCAGGGGGTTCGACAGCGGTGCCGATGACTATGTGACTAAACCCTTTTCACCGCGTGAACTGGTAGCACGCATCAATGCGGTGTTACGCCGGACCTCGCCCCATGTTTCGGCGGAGGTCATCGAGGTGGGTGAACTGCGTTTGGATGCGGCGGGTCATCGGGTGACGGTGCATGAAGTGATGCTGCCCTTGGGGCCGACGGAATACCGGTTGCTGCATTTCTTCATGACCCATCCGGAGCGCGTCTACAGCCGCGGTCAATTGTTGGACCGGGTATGGGGTGGTGATGTCTATGTGGAGGAACGTACAGTGGATGTGCATATCCTGCGTTTGCGCAAGGTGCTGGCCGCCCATGGCTACGACCGTCTTATTCAGACGGTACGGGGGGCGGGTTACCGCTTTTCCATGCAGGCTTGAGCATTGACCAATCCCTGGGCCGCCGAATTTACGCTGCTGGCCGCCTTGTTGGTGGCGGCATTGTTGATCGGTGGCATGACCGGTCATGTAGCGTTGCTGGTCTGGCTGGTGACCGTGGGTTACCTGGTGTTCCATCTCTACAAGCTCTATCGCCTGGAACATTGGCTGAGTTCCGGCGGCGGCCCGCCGCCGCGCGGTGGTCAAGGCGTGTGGGGCGAGGTCTATTACCAGCTCTATCGCCTGCGCCAGCATCATCGCCGCCGTAAGCGTACCTTGGCGCAATACCTCCACCGCTTCCGCGAATTCACCGCCGCCATGCCCGATGCCACGGTGGTGTTGCGCACCAGCGGCGAGATCGAGTGGTTCAACGAGGCGGCGGGACGGTTGTTGGGGCTGCGCGTCCCCCAAGACATCGGCCAGCGCATCATGAACCTGGTACGTCACCCGGTCTTCACCCAGCATTTTCGCGCGCAGCGTTTTGGCGATTCGGTGGAATTTCCGGCGCCGGATAATGAAGGCATCATCCTGTCAGTGATCGTGGTGCCCTACGGTAACGAGCAACTGCTGCTGGTGGCGCGTGACAATACCCGGCTGCACAAGCTGGAACAGATCAGGCGCGATTTCGTCGCCAACGTTTCCCACGAGTTACGCACACCGCTGACGGTGATCAGCGGTTTTCTCGAGACCCTGGCCGACTTCCCCCGTATCGGCGCTCAGGACCGCAAGAATGCGTTGCAACTGATGAGTCAGCAGACTTCGCGCATGCAGCACATCGTTGATGATCTACTGCTGTTGTCCCGTCTGGAGACCGACCAACGTTCGGAGCGTCTGGAACAGGTTGAAGTGCCGGATCTGCTGCGAACCATTCTCGACGAGGCTAAAACCCTCAGCGGTGGCCAACATGATATCCGTCTGGAGGCGCAACAGGATCTATATTTGCACGGTATTTCGCAAGAATTGCGCAGCGCCTTCATCAACCTGGTATCCAACGCCGTGCGCTATACCCCGGCGGGCGGGGCCATCACCATCCGTTGGTTTGCCGACGTCGCCGGTGCCCATTTCCAGGTCCAAGATACCGGCGTGGGCATCGCCGAGCACGATATTCCGCGGATAACCGAACGTTTCTATCGTGTGGATACGGCCCGTTCCCGCCAAAGCGGCGGTACCGGCCTGGGGCTGGCCATCGTCAAACATGTGCTGGAGCGCCATGAGGCCGCCCTGGAGATCAGCAGCGAACTGGGGGTGGGCAGCGTGTTCAGCTGCGATTTCCCGTCAGCGGCGATTCTAAGGCCGGTGGGGCAAGCGTTGGGCGGGGGGAAGTGAGATGCGTGGAGAGATCGCTTTAGATTGTCATCACGACCGGAATGGCGCTGTGTGTGGGTAACTAGTCTCGGTAGTCGGTTCCTCAGCGGTAAAAACCCCATCCCCCTCCCAGCCTCCCCCTTGAAGGGGGAGGAGTAGCAGCGCGGATTGGTCGGCGACTATAAGACGGCCAGGGCCAGCTCTACAATCTTTACTGTATTCCCTCCCCTTCAAGGGGAGGGTTAGGGTGGGGATGGGGTATAGGCCGTTAAACAAAAAGCGCGATAGCTTAGGTCTGCCATGAGTAAAGAGTGGAGATCAGGCCTTACTATAAAATTAGGGAGTGCCTTACTAATCCGTCATTCCGGGCGCAGCATAGCGGATACCCGGAATCCAGAATCACGTTATGTTTAAAGCACTGGATTCCGGCTTTCGCCGGAATGACATCAGATTTGCTTCCCGGACTCCCCGCGGCATGAAACCGCGGGATTGCCGCAATCAGTTCCCGCCCTGTTCCCGTACTTCCTTTTCCATGTGTTCCAGGCTGGTGTGGCGTACATCCTTGCCGTGCACCAGGTAGATCACATATTCGCAGATATTGCGGGAACGGTCACCGATGCGGCCCAGGGCGCGCGCCGACCACATGACGTCCAGGGCCTTGGGAATGGAGGGCGGGTTTTCCATCATGTAAGTGATCAATTGGCGGGTAATGCCTTCATACTCCTGATCCGCCTTGAAGTCCTGGCGCCACACCGTCAAAGCGGCCTCGGGATCCATGCGGGCGAAGGCGTCCAGAGATTCGTGCAGCATGTGCTTGACCTGTTCGCCCAGGTGCTCGATGTAATAATGGGGATTGCGCTTGTCGTCGCCGCCGGCCTCGGCGAGGCTGAGGGTCATGCGTGCGATACGCTCCGCCTCGTCGCCGATACGTTCCAGATCGGTGATGGTCTTGATCACGGCAATGATCAAGCGCAGGTCGGAGGCGGCGGGCTGACGGCGGGCGAGGATCTGCACGCACTCGTCGTCGATGGCGACCTCCTGGGCGTTGACCTTGTAGTCGTTAGTGACGACAGTCTCGGCGAGTTGGGTATCGACGGCCATCAGAGCGCGGAGCGCGTCCGCGAGTTGCTGCTCCACCAGACCGCCCATGGTGAGCACGCGGTTGCGGATGTCTTCCAGCGCAACGTTGAACTGGTGGGAAATGTGCTGACCGATACTGTTCTTGTCCATATGGCTGTGGGTCCTATAAATACTTCGCTAGCCGTAACGGCCGGTGATGTAATCCTCCGTCTCTTTACGGCGCGGATTGGTGAAGATGGTGTTGGTGTCGTCGAACTCGATCAGACGTCCCAGATACATGAAGGCGGTGAAGTCGGAGATGCGGGCCGCCTGCTGCATGTTGTGAGTCACGATCACAATAGTGTAATCGGCCTTCAACTCGTCGATCAGCTCTTCGATATGGGCGGTGGAAATGGGATCCAGGGCCGAGGCAGGTTCGTCCAGCAACAACACTTCCGGTTTGACCGCGATGGCTCGGGCGATACACAGACGCTGCTGCTGACCGCCTGACAGGCGCGCGCCGCTTTGTTTGAGTTTGTCCTTGACCTCGTTCCACAACGCAGCTTTACTCAAGGCCCATTCTACACGATCGGCCATTTCGGCGCGCGACAGTTTCTCGTAGAGGCGGATGCCGAAGGCGATGTTGTCGTAGATCGACATGGGGAAAGGAGTGGGTTTTTGAAACACCATGCCGATCTTGGCCCGCAACAGATTGAGGTCCTGGCGCTTCTCCAGCACGTTGACGCCGTCCAGCATGATCTGACCGCTGGCCCGCTGGTCGGGATACAACTCATAGATGCGGTTGAAGCTGCGCAACAGGGTGGATTTGCCGCAACCCGATGGGCCGATGAACGCCGTGACCTGCTTCTCGGCGATCTGCATGCCGATGTTCTCCAGGGCGAGAAACTTGCCGTAGTAAAAGTTGAGGTCGCGGATCACGATCTTAGGATTGGCAATGTCGATGAGCGAGGAAGGTTCCTCCGTCTCGTTGTTGACGGCCGGTGGGGCGCTGTGTTCCTTCTTTGCCACGGTGGTCCTTTGCGGTTCGGTATTGGCCGTCAGTTGGAATGATAGCGTGCCTTCTTTAGATGACATGGATATTATTTCTCCCGTCTGTGGGGCCGCAATACCGTACGGGCCACGATGTTCATGAATAGGACGCTCAAGGTAATCAACAATGCCCCCGCCCATGCCAAGTGGTGCCAGTCTTCATAGGGGCTCATGGCGAACTGAAAGATTACCACGGGCAGATTGGGCATGGGACTGCTCATATTGGTGCTCCAGAACTGATTGTTCAGGGCGGTGAACAGCAGGGGTGCGGTTTCGCCGCTGATGCGCGCGATGGCGAGCAATACGCCGGTAAGGATTCCGGTGATAGAGGCGCGGTACACCACCGTGGATATGACCCGCCAACGAGGAGCACCCAGGGCGGCGGCGGCCTCGCGCAGCGTGTCCGGGACCAGCCGCATCATGTCTTCGGTGGTGCGGACTACTACGGGGATCATGATCAGCGCCAGGGCCAGCGAGCCGGCCCAGCCGGAAAAGTGTCCGGTAGTGACCACCACCATTTCGTAGACGAAGACGCCGATGATGATGGAGGGGGCGCTGAGCAGGACATCATTGACGAAGCGCACCACGGACGCCACTTTGGAGTAGCGCCCGAATTCGGCGAGGAAGGTCCCCGCCAGGACTCCCAGCGGCGTGCCGATCAGCGTGGCGACACCGGTAAGAATGACGCTGCCGACGATGGCGTTCCACAGTCCGCCATTATTTCCCGGCGGCGGCGTCATCTTGGTGAATACGTCGAGGCGTAGCCAGTGCAGGCCGTTCTCGAATAAGGTCCACAACAGCCATATCAGCCAGAATAACCCGAATACAGTCGCTAGCAATGAGACGGTGAGGTTGAAGGCGTTAACGACGCGGCGACGGGTATAGAGGTTCATGTTCGACTCTCGCTTAGCTGCGCTTGCCTTCCTTGGCGGACAGGCGCAACAGCAGCAATTTGGCCATGGCCAGGACCAGGAAGGTAATGACGAACAGGATCAAGCCCAGGGCGAACAGCGAGGAGGTATAGGTCGTCCCCACGGCTTCGGTGAACTC
>CAYWIQ010000099.1:0-8011 GCA_964458405.1 uncultured Chromatiaceae bacterium | reverse complement strand
CCACCAACACCACGATGTGCTGGCTGCCGGTGATGGTAACCACTTCGTCGCAATTGGGATGGGGTACGCGATGGGTACCGAACACCCGGCGGTATTGACTCATTTCCAGCGGCAGGTCATCGACCACGTCGGGCGACAGGGCATCGGTCCGTACCGATTGATATAACTGTAGGGCGGCCGCGATCAGGCGCGCGGCCCGTTCGGTATATGACTCGGCGAGCGGATCGTCGTCCAGCAGCATGGCGTAATTGTTGGTGAAGGGCAGGCCGCCGCGACAACTCAACCACAAGCGGGTCAATCCCGTTGCGCACCAGTTGACCGGTTGCTCCCGCGTCAAGGTCAACAACCGCTCCTGCTGTTTGGCCCACGCCGAGCCATAAAGCTCGAACATCCACTTGGACTTGAGACGTTGCATACCGTTGAGCAAGGGGGAAACACTGCTCACGCACGCCTGCAAGGTGTCCTCCAGGGTGGGAATGGGTTGAGCCGGTAGTTTATGAACTGCTTGAGACATGGTTATCGCGACTCCTCGGGTACGGCAATACTGCACGAGAACCAAGTCTAGGCGCGGCGCCGGCAAATACCGTGAAGGGCTTCACAACCGGTGCTGGAAATCGTCACTTTGTGACGCAGTACGTCCAAACCTAACAGAGATGGGACAGGGTCAGTCGACTTGGTATGTCATAGACGAGATGGAAGGGCGCAGCACCGGCAGCGCGAAATTTGATCGCCTCGGATTAAGCTACAAGCGGTGTTACTGGATATGCGCCAGAATGCCTTCCAGTTCGTCCAGGCTGTTGTACTGGATAACCAACTTGCCTTTGCCTTTGACCGTGTGGTGAATCTGCACCCCCGCCCCCAGTCTTTCCGCCAGATCGTCCTGGAGGCGCCGGACGTCCGGATCCACAGACGCCGCGGCCGGCTTTGCGCCGGAGGGGTTGTGGGACCAGTTTTTCACCAGACGTTCGGTCTCACGCACCGATAAGCCCTTTTCCACCACGTTGCGCGCGGCGGTACTCTGTGCATCGTCCTTCAGGGCCAGCAGGGCCCGGGCATGCCCCATTTCCAACCGGCGCTGCTCCACCATGGCCTTGACGTCGTCATTGAGCTCCAGGAGACGCAATAGATTAGACACCGCCGCACGGGAACGGCCCACCGCCTCGGCCACCTCTTGGTGAGTCAGTTTAAACTCCCGTATCAGGCGTTGCAGGGCATTGGCCTCTTCCATGGGATTGAGATTTTCGCGCTGGATGTTCTCGATGAGGGCCATGGCCATGGCCGCCTGCTCCGTGACATCGCGCACCACGGCGGGGATTTCCTGGAGGCCGGCCAGCTGCGCCGCGCGCCAGCGACGTTCGCCGGCAATGATCTCAAAATCGCCGCCGGCCGTGGGCTTCACCACGATAGGCTGCACCACCCCTTGGGCTTTGATGGAATCGGCCAGGTCCTGCAGGCTCTCGGTATGCATGTCCACCCGGGGTTGATACTTGCCGCGCCGTACCCGTTCCACCGGCAGGCGCCGCAGCTCCCCTTCCTGTGCTGCGGCCGGTTGCGGGGCACTCACCGCGTCGATCCCGCCCAGCAAGGCGTCCAGCCCTCGGCCCAAGCCACGTTTCTTTACGGTCATGTGTTCTGAACTCATTTCATTCTATTTCAAACGGGTTGTTCCGCGAGTCGGTGGGCTTCAGCCACCGTTTCCCCTGCAGTCGGTTGCGCCTGATCGCCGCGCCGCAGGATCTCCCCTGCCAAGGCCAAATAAGCCCGTGCGCCGCGGGAGGTCTTATCATACAGCAACACCGGCAAGCCGTGGCTGGGGGCCTCGGCCACCCGCACGTTGCGAGGGATGACGGTGCGGTACACCCGTTCGCCAAAGTGTTCCAGCAATTGGGCCGAGACATCGTTTGCCAAATTGTTGCGCGGATCGAACATGGTGCGCAGTACCCCGGCCACTTGCAGGTGGGGATTGAGGGTGGCGCGAATCTTGTCCACGGTACGGATCAAAGCCGATAATCCCTCCAAGGCGAAATATTCACACTGCATGGGGATAAGCACCCCCTCCGCCGCCACCAGGGCGTTGAGGGTCAGCACACTCAACGCCGGGGGACAGTCGATCAATACATAGTCGTAATCGGTGTGGACCACCTCCAAGGCACGCTTGAGACGTTGTTCACGCTGCGTCAGATCGAGCATGGCGATCTCGACGCCGGTGAGATCGTCGTTGGCGGGCAATACCATGAAGCCGGCCCGCCCCGCCGGCACCGCCGTGGATGCGATGCTCCGCTCCTCCACCAGCACGTCATATATGGAAGACGCCGCCGTACGCTTGTCCACGCCGCTGCCCATGGTGGCGTTGCCCTGGGGATCCAGGTCGATCAACAACACCCGCCGTTTGGTCGCCGCCAAGGATGCCGCCAAGTTGACCGAGGTGGTGGTCTTTCCTACCCCGCCTTTTTGATTGGTGATGGCGATGATTTTGGCCAAAAGCCCGCCCTTCCCTTATCTTGTCTGAATAGACCGGAATTATACGGCAGCCGCGAGTCGCAGGCAGCTACTTATTACACCCTTTCGACCCCAAATATCCGGCACTTAGCCGGCGATGCCACGCCACTGCGGTTACGCTTGGCATTATCGCCGCCGCCGGTGAACTTTTTTCGCGGGGGTACGGTCTCACTGTGTAATGATTCCTACGGGTGTTGAAGTACATTTTAAGTAGCATCATTGGTACTTGTAGTTGCGTGCTGATACTCAAAGATTTTAGGTATTCAGTTTGATTTAAGGTCGTCTGCGTAGGCTTTAGCGCAAGGAGCCAGCAGACTGCGTGAAAAGGTAACACGCGATCTTCATGGTTCCCCTCCCCTCTTTAGGCAGAAGCCCCCCTTCTGCCTTCTTTTTTTGTGGGCTTGGTAAACGTCCAAACGCCTCGTCAGTAGATGTTATCCCCGTAGCATTTCGCAGCGCGTGGCTCCGTGAATACACGATCGAATAAAGACATACCCGCAAACGTAAACCGAGCGTTGGACCTAGATTAAAAAGGCGGGCGGTCGTACCCGACCGTCCGCCTGTTTCGCCGTTGCGCTTGTCGTGACCTTTTTATTTACCCAGCTCTACCCAGACGAGCCGTAAATTTTTTCTTCCCGGCAGCTCCGGTGCCAGCACCGTTACCGGCAGGTCATGCAAATAGGCCTCTCTCAAGGTCTCGATCATGGCGGTCGCGCCGGGGTCATTTGTTTCATGGGCCACGCCAAATACCATATCCGGTTTGCTGTCGATCGAAATCAGCACTTCAGCTTTTATGTGGTCATTAGGCGGTCCGAAATCCAGATCTCTAATTTGCGCCCGGAACAAAGTGATCTTCCCCGATATCATCATATGCGCACCATGCTCACCGCGTAACGATGTGGGGGTGTCGGCATATACCGATGAAATGGAAAAACAGAGTGCAGATAACGCGAGTAACAACTGAAAGATTTTTTTCATTGCTGTGTCCTCCACTGAGGTTTACCGTACAACTCCACCTTACAACCGCGAGTTTAAATATCACTGAACAAACTCGGCGTGTCCTAATAGAGTAGGACACAGCGGTGTCATATTAAATACGTATGATTACCCAACCAACAAAATGTTGAGTAATCAAGTAAACAATTTAGCTGCCGAACCGCAACCCACCGACCGGCCGTAACGAATTTAAAAATAGTATTTTTAGAAGGGGATTTAGCGCTCTTAAGCGATGACCGCGCTGCGACGCTACAGGACTAGCCTTCAAGTGCATTGATACGTATCAGTTGCACCACATGCCGATCTTCATCCAGGCCCGGCACCGCAAGCCGCATAATCGACTTGAGTCGATAGCCGGATGGTAAAGTGGATAACTCATTTTGCGGATCGCGACCTTTCATTGCCAGCAAGGTGCCTTCATTGCGACGACACAACGGCCCCGCCACGGTGATGAACTCAGCGATGCTGCTGAACGCACGAGAAACGACGGTATCGAACAGACCCAATGAGGAATACATCTCCACGCGCTGGGTCTTCACCGCTACGTTGCTGAGGCCCAACTCGCTGACGGCCTGCACCACAAAGCGCGTCTTCTTGGCGACACTGTCCAGCAACACGAAATCCAGATGCGGCAAGCTGATGGCCAATGGGATGCCGGGCAGGCCCGCGCCGGTGCCCACATCCAACACCCGCGGTCCTTTGATAAACGGAATAACCGCCAGGCTATCGAGGAGATGACGGGTAATCATATCGCGGGGATTACGAACGGCGGTGAGATTGTAGATGCGGTTCCATTTGTCGAGCAGCTGCACATAAATGAGCAACTTGGCTTGTTGATCGGCGGTCAGGTTCAGGTGCAGCGACGCCAGGCCGCGGGTTAATTGTTGCGCCAGCGCATCCTCAAGGACATTCATGGAAGTAGAGGTCGTCTCCAGGATTGGGATCAGGCGGATTTGAGGCTGGCGGTGCGCTTTTTCAAATGCACCAGCAATAGTGAAATGGCCGCGGGCGTGATACCGGCGATGCGTGACGCCTGGCCCACGGTGGCGGGACGAATGCGCGCCAACTTTTCGCTCACCTCCGCGGACAGGCCGCGTACTTGACTGTAGTCGAAATCCTGCGGTACGCAGGTCTCTTCATGGCGGCGTTGCCGCTCGATCTCATCTCGCTGCCGCTCTATGTAACCGGCGTAACGTGCCTGGATCTCCACCTGCTCGATGACCTTGGCGTCGGTAATGCCGGGCCCGATGCCGGGCAACGTCATCAACTCGGCGTAACCCACAGCGGGACGGCGCAATAACTCGGCGGCACGGTACTCCCGCGTCAGCGGCGCACCCAACACCCGTTGCACATGGTGATCGGCGGCTTGCCCGGGGCGCAACCACGTATCCTGCAAGCGTTGTTGTTCGCGGGCGATGGCCTCGCGCTTGGCGTTGAACGCCCGCCAGCGGATGTCATCCACCAGCCCCAGTTCCCGGCCCTTGGCGGTAAGACGCAGGTCGGCGTTGTCTTCGCGCAGCGATAAGCGGTATTCGGCGCGGCTGGTAAACATGCGATACGGTTCCTGGGTGCCGCGGGTGATCAGATCGTCGACCAGCACGCCGAGATAGGCCTCATCGCGGCGCGGACACCACGCGGCCTGTTCGCGAGTCTTGAGCACGGCATTGATACCGGCCAGCAGACCTTGCGCCGCGGCCTCTTCATAACCGGTGGTACCGTTGATCTGCCCGGCGAAGAATAATCCGGTGATGTGCTTGGTCTCCAGCGAAAAATGCAGATCACGGGGATCGAAGAAATCGTATTCGATGGCGTAACCGGGGCGGGTGATATGGGCGTTTTCAAAACCGCGGATGGAACGCACCAGTTCATATTGGATATCGAAGGGCAGGCTGGTGGAGATGCCATTGGGATAGACCTCGTGGGTAGTGAGGCCTTCCGGTTCGACGAAGATCTGATGGGAATCCTTGTCGGCGAAACGCACCACTTTATCTTCGATAGAGGGACAGTAGCGCGGCCCCACGCCCTCGATCACACCGGTATACATGGGCGATCGTGACATGCCGCCGCGAATGATGTGGTGAGTGCCGGCATTGGTGTGAGTGATGTAACAGGACACCTGCTGCGGATGTTCGCTCGCCTCGCCGAGATAGGAAAACACCGGCGTGGGATCGTCGCCGGCTTGTTCGCTGAGTTGGCTAAAGTCGATGGTACGGCCGTCGATGCGCGGCGGCGTGCCGGTCTTGAGACGGTTGACACGCAGCGGCAATTCCCGCAACCGCGCCGCCAAGGCGTTGGCGGGCGGATCGCCGGCGCGGCCACCCTGGTAATTGGACAAACCGATGTGGATGCGTCCCCCCAGGAAGGTGCCCACGGTGAGCACCACCGCGCGGGCATGAAAGCGCAAGCCCATTTGGGTAACCACCCCGCGCACCTCGCCGTTGTCCACGATGAGGTCGTCCACCGCCTGCTGGAACAACGCCAGATTTTCCTGATACTCCAGCGCGGCGCGCACCGTCTGCTTGTACAACGCGCGGTCGGCCTGGGCGCGGGTGGCCCGCACCGCCGGACCCTTGGCACCGTTGAGGATGCGAAAGTGAATGCCGGCGCGATCGGCGGCACGGGCCATGAATCCGCCCAGGGCGTCGATCTCCTTAACCAAATGACCCTTGCCGATGCCGCCGATGGCGGGATTGCAGCTCATTTGACCGAGCGTTTCGATGCTCTGGGTCAACAGCAGGGTACGCGCCCCCATGCGCGCCGCCGCCAGGGCCGCTTCGGTCCCGGCGTGGCCGCCGCCCACCACAATGACATCGTAATGATCCTGAATATGCACTTGTAAGGTCCCGCACGCTAAAAAACAGCGTATTTTACGCCCCACCACGGCACTTGGCCAATGGCGCAAGAATAAAGAATGTAGGGATGGGGCCGTTATCCACCAGGTAGGCGTATTGCTCTACTCTATTGAAAATATTGATAAGTATGGCCTCTCCGGTTTTTCATAACGCCCAGCCCCTTCCCGCCTCGTCCGACGGCGGTGACCCCCAGGCCTACAAGGACTGCCTCGATGGCGTGATCGCCGCCGCCGCCCACGTCATCCTCGGCAAACACCATGAACTGCGCCTGGCGCTGGCCTGCCTGATCGCCCGCGGCCATCTGCTCATCGAGGATCTTCCGGGAGTGGGTAAGACCACTCTGGCCCATGTGCTAGCCAAGACCTTGGGACTGCAATTTCGCCGCATCCAATTCACCAGCGATCTCTTACCGGCCGATATCCTGGGCAGCTCGGTCTACGATCGCGACGATGGCCGCTTCACCTTTCACCGCGGACCCATCTTCGCCCAACTGGTGTTGGCCGACGAGGTGAATCGCGCCACCCCCAAGAGTCAAAGTGCGCTCTTGGAGGCCATGGAGGAAAACCAGGTGACCATCGAAGGTCATACCTATCCCCTGCCGGAACCGTTCTTTGTGGTGGCGACACAAAATCCCAATTATCAAATCGGCACCTTTCCCCTGCCGGAATCACAAATGGACCGGTTCCTGATGCGGTTGCAACTCGGCTATCCCGATGCCGCCGCGGAGCGCCACTTGCTCCAGGGCCAGGAACGGCGCGAGGTGTTGAAGGACATGCCGGCCACCCTCCATCCCGACACCTTGCTCAACCTGCAGGCGGCGTTGTCCACCATTACCGTCAGCGACGCCTTGGTGGATTATGTTCAGGCATTGTTGACCTTCAGCCGCGAAGCACCGTTCTACCGTAACGGGCTGTCGCCCCGCGCCGGCGTGGGTCTGGTGCGCGCCGCCCAGGCCTGGGCGCTGATGGCCGGGCGCCGTTTCGTCATCCCGGAAGACGTACAAGCGGTATTACCGGCGGTGGCGGCCCACCGCCTACAGGCCGCGGCGGACAACGGTGCACAATCTTCCGCCGAATTGTTATGTCATCTGGCCACCGTCGCCGTACCATGACCGATGAACCGCCGTCTCGCGGCCGTTACCGAGCCGATCATCTTTAAGCTGTTCCGTCACGCGATCCCTCGGGGACATACCCTGAGTCTGGAACGACGCCGCATCTATGCCCTCCCCACCCGTTACGGGTTGTTGTTCGCCGCCATGTTGTTGGTAATGCTGTTGGGCGCCATCAACTACAACAACAGCCTGGGCTTCATATTGACCTTTCTCCTCGCCAGCATGGGGGTCATCTCCATACTCCATACCTATCGCAACATTGCCCGCCTGCAGTTACACAGCGGCAAGACCACACCCGCCTTCGCCGGCGACAAGGCCTACTTCACGTTGCATTTGCACAACCCTGAAAACCACCCGCGCTACGCCTTGCGCGTAACCGCGGCGGGTGCCGCCGGGGTTACCGATATCCCGGCTCAGGACAACGCCGTCATGGAACTCGGCGTAACGACTCAGCGCCGTGGCCGCCTCGCCCTGGGCAAGATCACCTTGTCCACCACTTACCCCCTGGGATTGGTCCGCACCTGGGCCTATGCGGACCTGGACATGCACGCCA
>CAYWIQ010000098.1:0-8032 GCA_964458405.1 uncultured Chromatiaceae bacterium | reverse complement strand
TCAGTGTCCCCGATGCGGCGCCGGCGGTAATGTGGGAAGCAGTGCCCAGCCCCGATTCGACGGTACCGATTACCGTCGCAAGGTTAGCCGCAGAATCCGTTTTACTGGCGCCGATCTCGACATCTGTTGAAGCGGAAGCACCACCATTGGCGACAAAGTTATAGGTCTGGCCGTCTACCGTCACCGATTTACCGACAACCGCCGTAGAGCCAAACGCGATGGTGGCCGTATCCTGGGTGCCGGCAATCGTCCGTTGCTCGGTTGCGGCCGTCGCGCCGCTGGCCAAGGGCAGGCCGGTGGCATTCAGCACTCGGGTCGCGCCGGCATTACTTCCACTGGTAATGTCGATGGTCTTACCGGTGCTGGACTCCAGGGTAATCTGGCCGGTGGCGACATTGGCGGTGGCGGTGACGCCGGTGGAGGTCGACTTGTTGTTGATGGCGGCGGCAATGGACGAGCCCTGGGTCGTCAAATCGTAATCGCCGGTCACCGCACCGATGTTGACGCCGTTGATCACCAGATCGCCCGACTGCAGATCCTGCTTGCGGACCGGAGCCTGCAGGCCGGTAAGACCGGCGGTGGTCGAAGTCGCCGAGGCGGTCACGCTGGTCTGGCTGGTAACGCTGTTGATGGCGTTAACGATGCTGTCCGCGCTACCGCTGGTTGAGGTACCCACATTCACACCGTTAATGGTGAGATCGCCGGAAGCCAGGGCGCTACCGCTGACGGCGCTGCTGGTGTTGTTGTACTGATAAGCGCCCAACTGCGAGGTCTGGGCATTACCCACCGACACCTTAATGGTTTGATTGGCGTTGGCGCCGATCTGGAACTGGGCGTCTGTCAAGGTGCCGTCCAACACGTTCTGACCGTTAAACTGGGTCTGAGTGGAGATACGTTGCGCCTCGGACAGCAGTTGCTGGGCTTCCGAGTTCAACGCTTGACGATCTGAGGATGAATTACTGGCATTGGCGGATTGCACGGCCAGCTCACGGATACGTTGCAGAATGTCTGTGTAAGAGCCAAGCGCACCTTCGGCGGTTTGTGCCAGCGAGATTGCGTCATTGGCGTTACGAGCCGCCTGGTTCAAACCGTTAATCTGGGTGGTGAACCGTGTTGAAATCGCCAGACCCGCGGCATCATCCTTGGCGCTGTTGATGCGTAGACCTGAAGACAAGCGCTGCAAAGACGTTTGCAGGGAGCTTTGCGAACGGCTCAAGTTGCGTTGAGCGTTCAACGACATGATATTAGTGTTAATAACTGCCATAAGAAATTCTCCGAATGGACCGCCGACAGTATCAAGACTTGCCTGGCCGGGGCCGGTTTAACTTTAGCGAATATACTTCATGATGAAATATTTTCCGCTTCCGCGATGGTTAGCGTCCCAGCAGCGGAGAACTTTAGGAGAAAACGAGAAAAATTTGCAGAAAAAGTGAATTGGGTTATTAGAAAAAGAGATATTTTTTATCCCTTAATTCAATCAGTTAAAAAATATGCCGCGCAATCATGGCCTTGACTACAACCATGGTTATTGTACGTAATTGAACAGCGATAAATTCTGCATCTTCACGAAGGATTGCTGGGCCGCTTGCAGCACCAGCATCTGTTGGCTCAACCGGCTAGCGGCGGCTGTGTAATCAAGGTCTTGCAGCGATGACTGTGCCGTTTGCGAGGCCAGGATGAAATCACTGTTGGCCGTTTTTTGACTGTCGATCGAATTCAGGCGGGCGCCCACCCCGGCGCGGACATCATCGATGTGATTCATGGCCTGATCGACCGACGACAAAAACTGGTTGATGCCGGTGGTGAGATTGGCGCGGGAAGCCGGCGCATCGCTGGTATTGTTCAACGTATCGACTAATTTCTGAACGGTAGTGAATACATCCTGATTCGAGCTCGGCGCAATGGTGAACTGATCTCCGCCGGCAGGCGTACCGCTTACCGTCACTTGCGCACCGTTAAAACTGATTGCAGTATCACTGCTATAGGTACCACTGGTCACCAGCGTGGCAGAGCTATCGCGGATCTCATAGGTAGTCGGCGTCAAGAACGTCAAGGTATAGGTATCCGGCACCCACGCGGTGGGATCCATTACCTGGCCGGTGCTGATGGATGCCGACCCCGTGTTGGCGGCGTTTGACGTGGTCACAAATGTACCATTGCCGTTTTTTATTTTCTGAAATACCTCATAACCGGAATCGGTGATCGCCACCTTCCTGTTTTCACCTATCTGGATCGTTGGCTGCCCCTGATCGCCGGCATAATTGAAACTACTCGCGGTTTGACTAAACGGCTTTGTCGTCACGCGATTGCCGGCGAATAGGTGGTTACCGTTGCCATCCTGCGAATTGGCCAATCCGACCAAACCGCTGAGATCCTGCTGAAGTTCTTGGGAGATACTGTGTAAAGCGGTAGTTGTCATATCACCGGCATTCGCCTGTACCGCCAACTCACGAATTCTTTGCAAAAGATCGGTGGTATTGCTGAGTGCGCTATCTTCATTGCTCAGTGATGCCTTGGCGTAACCGATGTTGGTTTGGTAGGTATTCTTTAGATCGATGCTGTGTTGCAACTCCAATATTCTAACCGAAGCGGTTGGGTCGTCGCTGGGATTGGTAATCTGTTTGCCTGTGCTGAGCTGCAACTGGGTCTTACTCAGTTTGGCTTGCTGATCCAGCAGGCTGTTGGTGCCTCTTTGAAAGATTTGATTCGTGGAGATGCGCATAGCTTATCCGTTTATCGCTGAAAGCAGCGACTGAAATATCGTTTGGGAAGTAGAGATGACCTTGGCCGACGCCTGATAGGCCTGTTGGAATCTCAACATATTGGCGGCTTCTTCATCGAGATTGACGCCGGAAACCGAATCACGCGCATCCTGGGACTGCTGTAGCAATGTACTCAGCGCGTCATGATTGGTATTGGCTTCCTGGGTCTTGGTCCCGACATCCGCGACGATTTCGCCGTATGCGCCCTGAAAAGACGCCGTGTTTCCCGCCAAAGTCATTTGTGTTTGCAGCGATGCGATCTGCTGCATATTGCCGCTATCGCCGACTCCGTTGGTATTGGGCCCGATAGAGAAGCTGTCGCCTGTCGCAGGCGTGCCGCTGATACTGAGATTCCAGCCATTGTAACTAATCACATCGCCGCTGGTATAAGGTACATTGACGGTCGGGCTGCCCGTCGTCGCACCGCTAACCGTGTAGGTAGTCGGGCTGGTAAAGGTGATCGTTACCGCATCGGTCAAGGCAGGATCCGGCGCGCTTATGTTAGCCTGTCCGATCGCAGCACCGCCCGTATTACCGCTGCCGGCGCTGGTCACGCCATGGTCAACATAAAAGACGTCACCGCTGGCCGGGCCCGTTCCGCCATCGCTGATCTGCGTTGACCAGCCGTTAAAACTGATGCCGCTCCCGGAGGTATAGCTCAACCCTTGCGCCAGGGTCGCTCCCGTCGTTTTATCCAGCACATCATACGTCGTGGCGCTGGTAAATTTGATCGAGACCTTGTCATTGGGATTATTCACGGCCACGCTGCCAACCGTCGCATTGCCGACATTACTCAGGGAGGCCGAGGCCGTGACCGGGACTGCTGCCGCAACCTTCGATGGATCGCTGATAAGCGTGCTTAAATCATCCACCCCCGCACGGGTGGGTCGAATTACAAAACTGTCACCTACTGCAGCACCCGAATTAATCTTCAGAGAAACCCCATCTATAACGGTGCTTGTATAGGGGGACGTGCCGCCGGTATCGATGGCAAAGTTTTTACCGTCGGTTAGCCGGGTCAACGTGTAACTATTGCTGCCGTTGTATACCAGCTTATAGTCGCTGGTGGTAAGGGCATCGGCATTGACCAGCGATGCGGAAACGCTACCTGCCCCCGAATTACTGCTGGATGCCGAGACCTCCGGCTGAGCGACAGTAAATACGTCGCCTCCCAACGCGCCGGTAAGATCCATCCCCAAATGATGTTGCGTATTGACGGAACTGGCCATACCGATCGCTACCCTGCCTAGAGCGTTCTTGGTCGGATCCAGTACCTGAGATCTGAAATTCAACAAGCCTCCCAGCGACCCGCCGGATATCTGGCCCGTTATGTCGACGCTCCCTCCGCCGGGAGATGCATAGCCAATATCGTATCGCGTCGGATTATAACTATCGGCTACTACATTCAATTTCTGGGCATTCGACCCTACCACCAGCGATTGCCCATTGCCGATGAACACATTTACCGAGCCGTCATCTTGCTTAACCGTTGAAACCGACACCAGGTTCGCCAATTGGGTGAGTTCGGCATCGCGCTTATCCAATAAGTCATTGGGGGAACCGCCGCTCCCGCCCCCACTGGCGATCACGATCTTATTATTCAAATCGGCGATATTAGTCGCCAGTGAATTGATCTGCGAGACCGAATTGGTAATGGTGGTGTTGACTTGCGTGTATTGCTGATTGACGGCGGAATTGGTGTATTGAAAGGTATTTACCAGCGAGTCCGACTGGCTTAGCAGTGATTGTCTAGCCGCTTGCGATGAGGGGTTATTGGCCACCTGCTGCACGGCGTTGAAATAGTCCTCGATCCCCGCGTTCAAACCGGTCGTAGAGTCTCCCAATAGGTTGTCTATCGACGTGGCGAGTTGTTGGAACGTATCAACACTACTGAATGCCGCCGTATTGGTATTGACTTGATCCACCAGAAATTGGTCATAGGCCCGCTTGACAGTGGAGACATTCACCCCGTTGCCAAGATAATTAGTGCCATACCTTTGTGGCACATTTGCTGACAATTCAACGGATTGCCGACTATAGCCTGCCGTATTGGCGTTACTAATGTTATTGCTGGTAGTCGAAAGTGCCCGCTGTGCGGCCGTCAAGCCTGAGGAACCGATGCCTAATATATCAGCCATATTGCTTATGCCTTTGCTACTTGCACCTACGCGAGCCTGATTATCCGCCGGGGATATGCATGCGGTTTACCATTAATCATCCTATCGGATCTTGACCGCCAAGCTTGAGATCCGCCAAAGCGGACGCCAAGGTGTCACTGCCTAGCACACCCTGGATCTTATCCGCATAGCGAGGATCGGTGGCATAGCCTGCGCTCTGCAATGCCGAGGTAAATTGCTGAGGATCACCGGCCGCAGTCAAGGCGTCTTTATAGCGAGGATTATTCTGCAAAAATCCTACATAATCCTGGAAGGCCTGATCCAGGCTGGCGTATGAACGAAAATTGGCCTGTTCCTTAACAGCTACCCCATCACGGTATTCCAGCGTCGGTACCGATGCCGTCTCCTTCTGCCATGTCGAATCGGCCTTTACCCCGAAGACATTGTTACTACTACGCCCATCCGGATGCGTGATTATCCCTTTCCCCCATCCCGTTTCCAGTGCGGCCTGCGCTACCAGCACCTTCGGGTCGACATTCAGCTTACTGGCGGCCTTTTGCGCCAATGGCCAGACATCTTTCACGAATGACGCGGGGTTTTGATAGGCGGTATCATTAGCGGCGCTTTTAGAAAGGGTTTCCCCGCCACTGACCGAACCCGGTATCGTTTGGGGTGAGGCTACCGGCTTGACGTCCTGTTGCCGTGCATCTATCTGATGTTTGACATTATGCCGCAGTTGATTGGCGATCAACTGCGCCAACCCCAATTGCGACTTCTTCGCCATACTCAAGGAAATTTGTTTATCAAACAGGTCGCGATACAGCGCCTCGCCTTTTCCGCTGAAGTAGGGATCGTCGGGGGTCGCATCCCGCATGCTTTTCAGCATCATCTGGATAAACAAGGCCTCGAAATGCTGGCCCACCTTTTTTAGGGCCTTAGGATCATCGGTTGCGGCCTGATACTGCAATTGCGATAGGCCTTTAAAATCGGTATAGACGCTGTTGGATTGGGTATTGATAGTCATTTCATTTCAACCAAACATGAAAAACAATATGCCTTCCCTGGCGACGTTTGTTCTTCCTTGCCAAATATAAAGGCAATTATTGTGCCCACTATCCTCCCATCCCGACAACGACACCTCATACACTAGATCACGATGAGTTCGGCGTGTAATGCCCCCGCCTCATGCAAGGCCTCCAGAATGGCAACCAAGTCACCGGGGGCCGCACCCACCTGATTCACGGCGCGGACGATCTTGTCCAAACTCACCCCCGGCTGGAACAGAAACATATGGCTTGTTTCCTGGGAAACCTTCACATCGGATGTCGGCACCACAACGGTGTTACCGCCAGAGAGCGGTGCAGGCTGACTGACTGATGGTTTTTCAGTAATGGTTACAGTCAGATTACCATGTGCGACCGCCGCCGCCGTTACCCTTACATGTTCTCCGATGACTACGGTTCCTGTACGCGAATTAATGATAATTTTGGCAGGGGCCTCACCCGGTTCCAACGTTAGGTTTTCCAGAACCGATACATATGAAACGCGCTGGGCCGAGTCCCGTGGCGCCTGAACCAAGACTGAAGTGGCATCCAGTGGCCGAGCCGATCCCTTACCAATGGTATCGTTGATGGCGTCTGACATCCGTTTGGCTGTCGTGAAATCCGGTTCATTCAGATTGAACACCAGTGCATCGCTACTTCCCATGGTAGTAGGGGCCATCTTTTCGACGGTTCCACCGCCGGGGATCCGCCCTGCACTGGGAATATTAACGGTGATTTTAGAGCCATCGCTTCCCGATGCGCCAAACCCTCCCACCACCAAACTGCCCTGGGCTATCGCATATACTTGGCCATTGGCGCCTTTGAGCGGGGTCATCAACAACGTTCCGCCACGTAAACTTTTGGCATTGGCCAAGGATGAAACCGTCACGTCCAACGTCTGGCCGGGCTTCGCAAAAGGCGGCAATTCGGCGTTCACCGCAACGGCCGCGATATTTTTCAGCTGCGGCGTAACGCCGGCAGGCATCACGATTCCGAATTGGGACAACATGCTTTTGAGGCTCTGTATGGTAAAAGGCGCTTGACTCGTCTGGTCGCCGGTTCCGTCCAGCCCTACAACCAGACCATAGCCGACCAATTGGTTGCCTCGCACCCCTGCCACAGTGGCAACATCTTTGATTCTCTCGGCAAAGGCCGGCGTGATAGCGATCGTCGTCGCGAGCAACCCTACCACCAATTTAAAATAGCTTTTTCTAATCATTGTCGTTCTCGCGCGCAATACGTAAATCAAAAGGGCCACCACTTGCTATTGAAGAAGCTGGCCAACCATCCATCTGAATTGGATTCATCAAGCATGCCCTTGCCTGTATAGCTGATCTTGGCGTCCGCCACTGACGTGGAAAGTACTGTATTATCCGATGCAATATCCGATGGCCTTACAATCCCATAAAAGCGGATATATTCATCCCCCTGGTTGATAGTCATACGTTTCTGGCCACGCACTACAAGATTGCCGTTGGACAACACTCTCGCCACGGTCACGGTGATGTTGCCCTGCAATTTATTGCTCTGACTACTATCGCCGGATCCCGCAAATGACCGATCTCCAGACAAGGTAGTCCCCAGGTTAAAATCTCGGCTCGATCCTCCCGGCATATTCATACTTAGCGGCGCACCCAAGATAGTCGGATTTGCTAACGCAGTATCTTGCTTTTTAGAAGTATTGGTATCCGCGGTTTTACTGGCAGTAGTGGCCTCCACAAGGACTATGGTCAGGATGTCCCCTACGCGTCTGGCTTTTGCATCCTCAAACAGAGATATCTCCTGACCGGATTGAAAGATTGCCCCCTGAGTGGCATGCGGTAAACGTTCCGGTTGCGGCATAGTAGGCGCATAATCAAGTCGATCCTTAGGCGCGGTAGCACAAGCCTGCAATAAGGCGACGACAAGCATGAGCAAAATAAATCTTATTCGCGAAACAAGCCTATAATTTTCAAACGCCATATTATCTTTCATAAACATGGGCACGGCCTTCTTACTGGCATCAGGTATTATTGACGATGAACTTGAGCATACTGTCCGTCGCGGCCACGGCCTTCGAGTTCATTTCATAGGCACGCTGCGTCTCTATCATATTCACCAATTCTTCAAC
>CAYWIQ010000097.1:0-8034 GCA_964458405.1 uncultured Chromatiaceae bacterium | reverse complement strand
AGGGCGCACTGCGTCGGGTGGTTGCCAACGCCAAGTTTACCGGCCACAGCATTACCTTGGACTTCGCTAAGGAGGCCTTGAAGGACCTGCTTGCCCTGCAAGACAGATTGGTCACCGTCGAGAATATTCAGAAAACCGTAGCGGATTACTATAAAATTCGGGTGGCGGATCTATTGTCGGAGCGTCGTAGTCGCTCGGTCGCGCGACCCCGTCAGTTGGCCATGGCCTTGGCCAAGGAACTGACTAATCACAGTCTTCCCGAGATCGGTGATGCTTTTGGCGGGCGTGATCACACCACCGTCCTGCATGCTTGCCGCAAGATTCAGCAGTTGCGAGACCAGGAAAACCGTATGCGGGAGGACTATGTAAACCTGTTAAGAACCCTGACCAATTGATGTGGATGAGCTGTTGATATGTGTGAGACAAAATGGCAATCCCGAGTTATTCACATTTCATCCCCAGTATGAACACAGGGGTACAAGGGTCTTATACATAGGATTAATAACAACGTAACATAATGATATTTATAATTAAAAATCATGTTACGAGGGTTATGCACTGATCTAAATACAGTAGTAATCAATATAAATTTTAGGCTAGGTTAAAGATTATGAAATTCACTATTCAACGCGAATCGATACTCAAACCCTTACAACTCGTCGGCGGTGTCGTTGAACGTCGTCAGACCTTGCCAATCCTTTCCAATGTTCTACTCAAGGCGGATTCGGATCGTCTGACCATGACGGCAACCGATCTTGAGGTGGAGTTAGTAGTTTCCACGGATTTGGATGGAACCGAGGCGGGAAGTACAACCTTACCGGCCCGCAAATTTATGGATATCTGTCGGGCACTGCCCGATGCTTCTGCCATGGAGATAAGCCTGGATAATGATCGAGCAGTAATTCGCTCCGGGAAGAGTCGTTTTGTATTGGCGACACTACCTTCCACGGAATTCCCGGCGGTCGATGAGATACGGCCCCAGTTCAGCTTTTCCATTTCGCAAAGCCGCTTGAAGCGATTGATCGAACGCACTCAGTTTGCCATGGCCCATCAAGACGTACGTTATTATCTCAATGGTCTGATGCTGGAAGTGGTGGATAATGAGCTGCGTGCAGTTGCTACCGATGGCCATCGCCTGGCGTACTGCCAGCAGGAGTCACCCGTAGAATCTGAGGAAATTCAACAAATTATAATTCCTCGCAAGGGTGTGATGGAATTACAAAAACTGCTGGATGAAAGCAATGATCTTGCGGAGGTCCAAATAGGCGCCAATCATCTGCGTGTGAGTACCGACGAAATGCGCTTTACATCGAAGCTAATCGATGGCCGCTTCCCGGATTATCAACGGGTAATACCCCAGAATACCGATAAGACAGTTTTAGCGGATCGGGAAGGCCTGCGTCAGGCGGTTTTGCGTACCTCAATTTTGACCAATGAGAAGTACCGCAGCATCCGCCTGCAACTTGAACCCAATAGCTTGCGGGTGCTGGCGCATAACCCAGAGCAGGAGGAAGCCGAGGAAGAAGTGGCGGTCAATTATGATGGTGCCAGTCTGGAGATCGGCTTCAATGCCACTTATGTGCTAGATGCCTTGCAGGCGGTGGTGGATGACAATGTGGAAATTCGGCTTTCCGACTCCAACAGTTGCTGCCTGATTCAAGCCCCCGGGCTTGAGGACTGCAAGTATGTGGTCATGCCGATGCGGCTTTAGGCAATCCGGGATTGCACGGATATCCGACCTAAAGTGGTTTCATGGGGTTAGCCCGATTAGAAATCAGCAATATTCGTAATCTGCGATCCGTTAAGCTAGATTTGGCGCCGGGATTTAACGTCCTGTGCGGTCCTAACGGTAGCGGCAAGACCAGTTTCCTCGAATCGCTGTATATCCTAGGTCGAGGGACCTCATTCCGAACCAAGGATCTCAGCCGGGTGGTTTATAACGGCGCCCAGCATTTTTTTGTCGCGGCAAAGTTGGCGCCTGCAATGACCGCCTTGGGTGTCGAATATCAAGCAAGTGGTACACAGTTTAGGGTGGCTGGCGCAAAGGCACGCGGACGTCTGGATCTTGCTGAACATTTACCGCTTCTTTTCATTAGTCCTGAAAGTCAGGCCCTGGTCTCCGAGGGCCCTCAGCAGCGCCGGCGTTTTCTGGACTGGGGCGTGTTCCACGTGGAACCTGGTTTCTTGCCAGCTTGGCGGCAATATCAGCGGGCGCTAAAGCAGCGAAATAGATCATTGGGCACCCCAGGTATCGAGACGGCTTGGGATATAGAGTTGGCCCGAGCGGCCGAATTGATCACGCAGTTACGTCGAGATTATCTAGAGAAGTTGACCCCTTTTGTGGAGCTGTATTTAGAAAAGCTCGTGGCCCTGGAGGGTGTAAGCCTTAACTTTTCACCTGGGTGGCGACAAGATCAAAACTATTTGGATGCGTTACAGGCTTCCTTGGCACAAGACCGCGAATACGGATTTACCCGGCAAGGACCACATCGCGCTGATGTCGTGTTGCGGCAGGGAAACCGACTTGCTCGAGATACTGTGTCCCGCGGGCAGCAAAAGCTCTTGGTGTTTGCCATGCTTTTGGCTCAGGTAGCCCTGATGAACGAATTGGCCGGCATTCTGCCGGTGATTTTGATCGATGAATTGGCGGCCGAACTTGACGTTGGGCATCGTGGTAAGTTGCTTAGTGTCTTGGCTGAAATGCAGGCACAAATATTTATAACGGTGACCGAGAAGCGTGCGTTGGAAGCCAATGAAAATATACCCATTAAGTGGTTTCACGTGGAACAAGGCGCGATAAGCGCCGCAAAATAAATTTAGCCCGGGCGCCCGCCCCTATCTTATTGTTATTAATGAAGAAATAACTGCATATTCCTAGTTAAAAGTGCTATAATGCGGCGCTTGGGATAGGGATATAAGATGAGCATAGATACACCGACCTATAATTCTTCCAATATCAAAGTCTTAAAAGGGCTAGACGCGGTCCGTAAACGTCCCGGTATGTATATCGGCGACACGGATGACGGTACTGGGCTTCACCACATGGTATTTGAGGTGGTGGATAATGCCATAGACGAGGCCTTGGCCGGTTTTTGTTCGAAGATATTAGTGACGATTCACGGCGATGGTGCGGTAACGGTCAGTGATAACGGCCGTGGTATCCCCGTAGATATGCATCCGGAAGAAGGACGCTCCGCAGCCGAAGTAATCATGACGGTATTGCACGCCGGTGGTAAATTCGACAGCAACTCCTATAAGGTTTCCGGCGGACTGCACGGTGTGGGTGTATCGGTGGTAAACGCGCTGGCCGAAGAACTGCAACTCACCATCAATCGTGACGGCAAGCATTACAAGCAAACCTATCATATGGGCAATCCCGATAGTCCGTTGACCGAAGTCGGCAACAGTGACGTTACGGGTACGACCATTCGCTTCAAGCCCAGTGCAACCATATTCAGTGATACCGAGTATCACTACGACATTCTGGCCAAACGGCTACGCGAATTATCTTTCTTGAATTCCGGCGTGCATATCGAATTGATCGATGAACGCAGTGGAAAGAAAGATGTATTTAAATATGAAGGCGGCATCCGCGCCTTTGTCGAACACCTCAATCGCAATAAGAATCCGTTGCACCCTTCGGTATTTTATTTTTCCACGGAACGTGACCTGATGACCGTGGAGTTAGCGATGCAGTGGAACGACTCCTACCAGGAAAACATTTTTTGTTTCACCAACAATATTCCGCAGCGTGACGGCGGCACCCATCTGGCCGGTTTCCGCGCCGCTTTGACCCGTACCTTGAATCAGTACATCGAAAAGGAAGGCGCGGCCAGGAAGGCCAAGGTAGTGACCAGCGGTGACGACGCCCGTGAAGGATTGACCGCCGTGCTATCGGTGAAGGTCCCCGATCCCAAATTTTCATCCCAGACCAAGGACAAACTTGTATCGTCAGAGGTGAAGGGTGTAGTGGAATCCGCCGTGGCGGAGAAGCTCCAGGCATTTTTGTTGGAAAAGCCGGCGGAGGCCAGATCCATTACCGCCAAGATCATCGACGCCGCCCGGGCTCGCGAGGCGGCGCGCAAGGCCCGGGAAATGACCCGTAGAAAAGGGGTGTTGGATATCGCCGGCCTGCCCGGTAAGTTGGCCGATTGCCAGGAGAAGGACCCCGCCTTGTCAGAACTGTTTCTGGTGGAGGGCGATTCGGCCGGCGGTTCCGCCAAGCAGGGTCGCGACCGCCGCTATCAGGCTATCCTGCCTCTCAAGGGCAAGATCCTTAATGTCGAAAAAGCTAGATTTGACAAGATGTTATCTTCATCCGAGATAGCCACGCTCATCACCGCGCTGGGGTGTGGCATCGGTCGTGAGGAGTACAACCCGGATAAACTGCGCTATCACCGGGTGATTATCATGACCGATGCCGACGTGGACGGCTCTCATATCCGCACCCTGTTGTTGACCTTCTTCTATCGCCAGATGCCGGAACTCATTGAGCGCGGCCACATGTATATCGCCCAGCCGCCCCTCTATAAGCTGAAAAAGGGCAAGCAAGAACGGTATGTAAAAGACGACAATGAGCTGGATAAGTACCTGCTCGAGTCGGCGTTGCAGGACGCGCAGCTGATGGTCAACGCCACCGCGCCGGCGATCAGCGGCCAAGCCTTTGAGGACTTGGCCAGCCGTTATCTGGCGGTCATGGCGACCATTGATCGCTTGGCGCGGCGACTGCCGATTGCGGTATCGGAAGCCATGATCTATGCGCCGCCGTTCAATCCTCAAGATCTACAGGATCAAAACAAGGCCCGATCCTGGTTCACCGACTTACAGCAACGCATCAATCGCCAGGATAGCGGGGCGACTCAGTACGCCGCACGACTGGAAAAGGAAGAAGGCGGCGATGGGCAGTATTACGCGGTGATCACGGAAACCGCTCACAGTGTCAGTAATGAATATGAATTACACGAGGACTTTTTCAGCTCAGGCGAGTACCGTGCCATCGTGGAGTTGGGCCGACAGCTTGACGGTCTGCTCGGCGAAGGTGCCTACATTCAACGTGGTGAGCGGCGTACGGAGGTCAATAGCTTCAAAGAGGCCTTACAGTGGATCATGGACGAGGCAAAGCGCGGACAACATATTCAGCGTTACAAGGGTCTTGGGGAAATGAACCCTGAGCAACTCTGGGAAACCACCATGAACGCCGAATCGCGGCGCCTGCTGCAGGTCAATATTGAAGACGCTGTAGCCGCCGATGAAATCTTCACCACCCTCATGGGTGATCAAGTGGAACCGCGCCGCGATTTCATTGAAAAGAACGCCTTGTCGGTAGCCAATCTGGATATCTAGTCTCTAGGACCGACCCATTCTTCAAAATCATTTATAGCACGTATGTAGGAATGGCTTACCGGGGCCGACCCTTTGCATCGCTCAATCAGAAACAAAGGCACTGGTGTCACACCTGCTTTACCGGGCTAGACCGTACTTGCTTGCCATAGGCTCAATAAGGGTTACACAACAATCAGGCAGGCTTAAAGGCGGCTGGGAACCAAAGTTGCGCCGAGTAACCCAACTTCCTGGTTGGTAATAATGTTGATCGGCATGTTCATTACCAATGGCGACATCCTTCCCTTTTCGTTAAAGGCCTTGATGAATGGTCCGTTACGCATCTCCGCCAGCAGTTTGGGGGCGATGCCGCCCGCTATGTATATTCCACCGTAGGGTAGATTGACCAGGGCCATATCGCCGACCACAGAACCGTAAATGGTGAGAAATAGCTCCAGCGCATTTCGCGCATGATCATTACCCTGTCGCGCATGCGCAACCACGGCCGCCGCGGGGTCGGTGGTTTCCAATACGGATGACTGCTCATCTGTTGCGGCACCGTCTCTTTGCGCCAGGAAGGTATAAATGGCAATCAATCCGTGCCCGGAAACCAAGCGTTCATAGGAAACGCGGCCATGACGCCGTTTCATAAATTGAAGCAATTCCACTTGTAGCTCATCGGTTGGCGCGAATTGTATATGGCCACCCTCCGAAGCAAATGGGTGATAACGGCCATCGCACCAGAGTAATTGCGCGACACCCAGACCGGTTCCCGCGCCTATTACAAGGCGCGGGGCATGTTCCTGGGCGGTTGCGGACTGTAGGACGGCGAGATCATCCTGGACCAAACCCTCGATTCCGCATGCCGTAGCATAAAAGTCATTGATCAAGTGAACGCTGGGCAACCGCAGGTGAGTTTGTAAGCGCGCTTCATCCAACAACCAGGGAAGATTCGTGACCTGCGCTCGACGCGTCCCCTGGGATGTACCTTGAACAGGGCCGGCGATGCCGAAACAGGCGCCGGCTATATCATCTGTAAGGAGGTTGGGGTTGGCGTCGAGATAGGCGCGAAGCAGCGATTCGAAATCGGCAAACTCCTGGCTAGCGAAGCGCGAGCGATTGAGTACCTCGACTTCATTTTGGTGGACTTTGGCAATCTGCAGCAACGTCTTGGTGCCGCCGATATCGCCGGCCAGTATCTTCATGAACGCAATTCTTCGGGCAATGCGGCTGCGGCTGCCTGATCAAGGTGCCATTCTAGGGTGCCTTGGGGATTGATAAGCTGTACGGGATAAGGCGGTGTTTGCTGCCTGGCGAAGACCTCGTGCATGATCGTAGCCTTGGCGTCGCCACTCACCAAGATCAATACATGCCGCGCATGATCGATAACCGGCAGGGTAACGGTGATACGCCAGGTGTCCATTTTTTCCACATAGACTGCTTCGACAAGCCGGGCGCGTTCGTGCAAAACCGGTGTGGCGGGGAACAAGGACGCAATATGACCGTCTCCACCAACGCCCAGCAGCAGCAAGTCAAACTGCACCACGCCTTGGGCAGACAGCGGCAGATTACCGGTCAGTTCCTGGGTATAGGCACTGGCCGCTGCGTGGGGATCTTCCATTTCGCCCTGCATACGATGAACATTGGCGGCGGGGATGGGTACGTGATCCAGGAGCGCTTGCTTGGCCATGTGAAAATTACTGTCGACATGGTCAGGCGGCACCGTGCGCTCGTCGCCGAAATAGATATGCACGCGATCCCAAGGAATGTGGTCGGCATATCGGGGCAGGGCCAGTTGCCGATACAGTGCAGCCGGTGTTGTTCCACCGGAAAGTGCGACATGAAATTTACCGCGGCCGTTGATGGCGCTGTTGGCGAGGTCCAGCCAGCGTTGTGCCACCGCCTCGATCAAGGCATTCGCATCGGCATGTATTCGTAAGTCTCCAATGAACATTGGTCATTACTCCTGTGTTGCGGGCCTATCCTTGCCGTTTGGCGGCGGATTCGAGATCCCGCGGCTAACCTGGTAACGCTGGTCACTTACACAAGCGCAATGCCAAGCGCGCTTGGGTGACGAATTGCAATAGATTGCGTTGATCGTCTGCATCGATGTCTCGTCCTGACACCACGCAATCGGCATAGAAAAATCCTACCGCTTTTTCTTGATAGCGCAAGGCTGCAACGATGAAACTTTTTGCTTTGACTACTTCGACAAATCCGGCGGGCAAAAGGTTTCGCCATTTAGGGTCGGTGGCACCGTCCACCAGCAATTCCCCGCCATGCTGTAGCGTTTGGGAGAACAGGTCGCTTGAAGGATTGATCGGAAAGGAGAAATACTGTTTTAGGGTATCCCGATCATTTCCAACGGCGAGTCGTCCCACATAATGGTTGCGATCAGGCGTGACCAGACACAATAGTACCCGTTCGAAACCGGCGCCGCGGTTTATGCCATCAAGGACCTTAATGAAGACCTCGCTGAGGCGGGCCGAGTTGGTGATAAGGTCAGTAATATCCTGGATTATTTGCAGTTGCAGTAGGGGTGCGAAATGTTTAGTAATGGCGGCAACGGCGTTTGCACCCGGTTGCGCCGGCATTGGGACCACAGTAGAGTCCGGCGAGTCACCCTCGCTGTTGGCGGGACCGGGCGGTTGCGTTGGCGGATTGTCTATTAGCGGTGCATTGCGGTTGGCGTCAGCAGGCTCGCCGCCCGCCGCC
>CAYWIQ010000096.1:0-8101 GCA_964458405.1 uncultured Chromatiaceae bacterium | reverse complement strand
ACCCGGTAGCCTTGGGCGGTGGGCATGCGCCCCGCCGAGGTGTGGGGGGCAGATCCCAGCCCCATGTCCTCCAGGTCGGCCATGACGTTGCGGATGGTGGCGGGGCTGAGGTCCAGCGCCGAGTGACGGGCCAGGGTCCGGGAACCGACCGGCAGGCCGTCCTGGATATAACATTCGATCAACGTCTTGAGTAACCGTTGGGCTCGTTCGTTGAGTTCACTGCCTGCCACTATCCATTCACCGTAGACAAATTAGCACTACATTAGCACTCTCTCATTATGAGTGCTAATCAAAGCTATCAAGGGCCATTATTCACTGTCAAGAATAGGAATCCCATAGCAAGTTCAAGTCCCTACGGTTGGCGGCCGAGATAGGGCGTGATAGCGTAGCGGCCCTGAGAGATTCATTTAATAGGAAACGGATATGCCTGCGGAATTCAAGACCATTGGTCTCATCGGTAAATACGGCGATCCCAGTATCGCCGGGGCCCTGACGACCATGGCCAATTTTCTCCAGGAACAGCAACTGGAGGTATGGCTGGACGCGGAAACCGCCGGTACCGTCCCCGATCTCGGGCTGAAGACCGTCGCGCGCGGCGATCTGGGCCAGGGCTGCGACTTGGCGGTGGTCATCGGCGGCGACGGTACCCTGCTCAATGCCGCACGCTCCCTGGCGGAGGCCGGTATCCCGGTGGTGGGCATCAACCTCGGGCGCTTGGGTTTCCTCGCCGACATCTCCCCCGTCACCATGTTGGATGTCATGAAGGAGATCCTTGCCGGCAAGTATTGCCATGAGGAACGCTTCCTGCTGCACAGCACCATCATCCGCGACGGCGAGACCATCCAGGAGTGCGACGCCTTCAACGAAGTGGTGGTGCACAAATGGAATATGGCGCGCATGATCGAATTCGAGACCCACGTCAACGGCCTGTTCATGGATGTGCAGCGTTCCGACGGCATCATCGTCAGCACCCCCACCGGCTCCACCGCCTATGCCCTGTCCGGCGGCGGCCCGATCCTGATACCGACTCTCAACGCCATCGCCTTGGTGCCTATCTGTCCCCATACCTTGAGTAACCGTCCGGTGGTGGTGGACGGCGACAGCCATATCGGCATCGTGGTGCGCGACTGCAAGGTGGACCACGCGCAAATGACCTGCGACGGCCAAACCAATTATGACCTGCGCGACGGCGACCAGATCGAGATCCGCAAAAAGAGCCGTCCCATCCGACTCATCCATCCCGCCAATCATGATTACTTCCATATTCTGCGCGCCAAGCTACGTTGGGGATCGAAGCGCGAGTAATAAATATTTAAAGAAGCCTCTAGTCCTTATCTCCGTGGCATTTCAACCGACTCCCTGATTGACTTTTTCTATTGCGCTATCAAATTGCGCAACGTCACACTTCAGAACGATTGTTTAGGGACAGCGTTCCTTCTACCCACAAGGGGCACCGAGGTCCCAGCGGGAGAAGGACAGGATGAGGGGATTTAAATCAGGTAATTGGTTAAATATCACCCCTCACCCCAATCCTCTACCCACAAGGGGCACCGAGGTCCCGTGGGGAGAGGGAGTGATGGGAACAGCAGTGTATTGCCACACATCAAATGACACCATAATCGTTTCCCGAATATAATCGTCACGAAATCATTCGGAACCACCCCATGCTCACTCACGTCTATATCCGCGACTTCGCCATCATCGACCAGGTGGAACTGGAACTGGGAGCCGGCATGACCGCCTTGACCGGCGAGACCGGTGCCGGCAAGTCCATCCTGGTGGACGCCCTGGGCCTGGCATTGGGCGATCGCGCCGACAGCGGCGCGGTGCGCCATGGTTGCGAACGCGCCGAGGTCAGTATCGGCTTCGACGTGCGTGCCCTGCCCGCCTTCCTAGCGTGGTTGGCCGAGCAAGGTATCGATGTCGAGGACGAGTGCATCATCCGCCGCGTCATCACCCGCGAGGGTCGCTCCCGTGGTTTCCTCAACAATCACCCGGTGCCCATGCAGACCTTGCAACAAGCCGGCAGCTGGCTGGTGGATATCCACGGCCAACACGAACACCAATCTTTGCTGCGCCGCGACGTGCAACGCGATCTGCTGGATGACTTCGCCGGCCACGGCGCCTTATGCAAAGACGTGGGTGAGGCCCACACACGCTGGCAACAACTCACTGCCCAATGGCAAGCATTGCAACAGGCCGCCGGCGAGCGCGAATCGCGTCTCGATCTGTTGCGCTATCAGGTGCAGGAACTGGACGCCCTCAATCCGCTGGCCGACGAGGCCGCCGCGTTGGAAGAGGAGCATACCCGCCTCCATCACGCCAACCGTTTGCTGGAGACCTGCCAGCGGGCCCTGCAGACCTTGTATGAAGACGAGGATGCACTGAGCGCGCAGCTGGCCCACACCACTCAGGAACTGGCGCAGTTGCAACGTTACGATGCGCGCCTCGCTACACCGCTGGAACTGCTGGGGGCGGCGGCGATTCAGCTGGACGAAGCCGCCGCCGAATTGCGCGACTATGCGGCCGACATCGATCTCGATCCGCAACGCCTGCAGGAAGTGGAAGGGCGCATGCACGCCTTGCACGATGCGGCGCGCAAACACCGCATCGAAGTGGAAGAACTGCCCACGCTGCATGCGCGCCTCCAAGAAGAACTGGCGGATCTGGAACACAGCGACGTCAAATTGGTGGCCATGCAAAAGGATATCGACGACGCCGCGGCACGCTATCGGGAACTGGCTAAAAAACTCAGCGCCGGTCGCAAAAAGGCGGCCAAAACCCTGGGTACACAGGTCTCCGGCCACATCCATTCCTTGGGGATGCCCGGCGGCCGTTTCAGCATCGATTTAGCGGCGCGCGATGAAGGCGCGTTTTCACCGCACGGTATGGAGCAGATAGAGTTTCAGGTCAGCGCCAATCCCGGCCAACCCCTGCGGCCGCTCACTAAAGTGGCCTCAGGCGGGGAACTATCGCGCATCAGCCTGGCCATCCAGGTGGTCACGGCACGCAACGTGCGCGTCCCTACCTTGATCTTCGACGAAGTGGATGTGGGCATCGGCGGCGGCATCGCCGAGATGGTGGGCAAGCAACTGCGGACCCTGGGCGGATCCCATCAGGTATTGTGTATTACCCATCTCCCCCAGGTGGCGGCCCTCGCCCATCACCATCTTCAGGTCAACAAGCAGGCTCGCGACGGCCAAACCTTCACCGCCATCGTCGCGCTCACCGACACGGCCCGCTGCGAGGAGATCGCCCGCATGTTGGGCGGCATGGAGATCACCCGCCAGACCCGCGCCCATGCCAAGGAGATGATCGCCCGCGCCAAGAACAGCGAGGCGACTGTGGGAGAAGTTACTTCTTAGCGGCTTCCTTGGCCTGGCATTCGGCGCACTTGCCGTAGATGTGCAGGCTGTGGTCGGTAATGGTGTAACCGTGCTTGTGGGCGATGGCGCGTTGGCGGTCCTCTATAACCTCGTCAACGAATTCGTCGACCCGGCCGCAGGATATGCACAGGATGTGGTCGTGATGTTTGCCCTGGTTGAGTTCGAACACCGCGTGGCCGCCCTCGAAGTGATGGCGCGCCACCAGACCCGCGGCCTCGAACTGGGTCAACACCCGGTAGACCGTGGCCAGGCCCACGTCATCTCCGCTCTCCATCAGCGCCTTGTAAACATCCTCGGCACGCATATGGAGATGGGCATTCTGTTCCAGGATCTCCAGGATCTTGACGCGCGGCAGGGTGGCCTTCAACCCCGCCTTCTTTAACTCGACGCTTTCCACTCGCGTTTTCCTCCGGGATAGGGCTGCACTTGAAAGGTCATGACAGGACGCGGCCGATTCGGTTAACATTCGCAGCCTTACAGCCATTAATTATCGTCGAAGTTACCCTGCGAATGCAAACCATTCTCATTTATCTTATAGCCAGTGTGGTCATCCTGGTCAGCGCATGCACCATCCATGTCCCCGACGTCCAGCAAGGTAATGTGCTGGAACCAGACGTGTTGGCGCAGCTCCACCCCGGGCTGAGTAAGAAACAAGTGAAGTTTCTGATGGGGACGCCCATCATCCAGGACCCCTTCCATCCCGAACGTTGGGACTACGTCTATTTGTTTTCATCCCAGAACAGCAAGACGATCCGCAAGCGGGTCACGCTGTTCTTCGATCACGACAACTTGAGCCGCATCGAGACCGACGGGATAACCTTACCCAAACCGGCGCCGGCCGCTCCACAGCCCTCGAAGGGATAAAAGATTGGTCAGCATACCGCGCTGATCAACTCCCTCTCCCCCAGGGACCTAGGCGCCCCTTGTGGGTAGAAGGTACATACTAAATCCCAATGGTCATGACGTTCGTACAGGAAGATAAACAGATCATGGATTCGCCCCTCACCGTCATCAAGAATCAGCGCCTTCCGTCTTGATGTCGCCGCCGCCCTTCTTCATCACTTTCCCTTGGGCGGCGCGCTGCTTGCGCACCTCTTTGGGATCGGCGATCAAGGCGCGGTAGATCTCCACCCGGTCACCGGCGCGCAATGGCGCGGTGAGCTTGGTGAGTTTGCCGAATACACCCACCTTGTTGACCGCCAAGTCGATCTCCGCGAAGTTATGGAGGATGCCGGAATGCTGTATGGCGTCTTCCACGCTAGCGCCCTGCTCCACCTTCACCGGCACGATGACCTGGGTGTCGGGAAGGGCATAGGCCACTTCCACCTCGATGTATTCAGCGTGATCCGTAGACATCAACGGCCCGTTTGCAGAAGGAATCCACCAAGGTATTGGCGATCTGATTGAACACCGGCCCCATGGCGATGCCCACCAGTTTGTTGGCGAACTCGAAATCCAGATCCAGAGACACCTTGCAGGCGTTTTCGCCGACGGCGTCGAAGCGCCAATAGCCGTCGAGGTGTCGGAAAGGTCCTTCGACCAGCCGCATCTCGATCATCTTGTTGCGTTGCAGGCGGTTGCAGGTGGTAAAGGACTTTTCCAAACCGCCCCGCGCCAGGTCAAGGGTGGCCTTCACCTCATCATTACTGCGGCTGAACTCGCGGGCGTTCTTACACCAGGGCAGGAACTCGGGATAGGCTTTGACGTCGTCCACCAAGGTAAACATCTCCGCCGGCAGATAGGGCACCAGGGCACTGCGTTGAATCGTGGGCATATCGGCAGTGTACCTTATTTGATCACGCCGATGGCGTTGAGGAATACGATAACGACACACACCGGTGTGACATAACGCACCAGAAACCGCCACAGGCGGTAGCCAACCTGATTGACGATCGCCAGCTCCTCACGCACGTTCACCTCGCGCATCACCCACGCGGCGAATACCGCAATGAACAACCCGCCCAGGGGCAACATGATGTTGGAGGTAAGGATATCGATGACATCGAACATCCCGCTGTCCTTCACGGACCCCGCGAAATGGAACTTGAACTGCCACACATTGAAGGACAGCACGGTCACGATGCCGAGCAGCCAGGTCGTCACCCCCGTCCAAAGGCAGGCCGTGAGGCGACGCATGCCATGATTCTCCACCAACCAGGTCACCGCCGGCTCGATCAAGGAAATGGATGAGGTCCAAGCGGCGAAAACCACCAGTACGAAGAACAGGGTCCCGAAGAGACTACCCCCCGGCATCTGACCGAACGCCACCGGCAAAGTGACGAAGATCAGACCCGGCCCGGCGGCGGGCTCCAAGTGATTGGCGAACACGATGGGGAAGATCGCCATGCCCGCCATCAGCGCCACCAGGGTGTCGGCACCGGCGATGAGGAAGGTGGTCTTGGCGATGGACACCTTTTCCGGCATGTAAGAACCATAGATCATGATGGCGCCCATGCCCAGGCTGAGGGTAAAGAAGGCATGGCCCATGGCAACCAGCACGCCGTCCCGCGACAGCTTGCTGAAGTCGGGTTTGAACAGAAACTCCAGTCCTTTGACAAAGGCGTCGGTATGCATGGCATAACCCACCATGATCACCAGGAGCACGAACAGCGAAGGCATCAGGAAACGCACCGCCTGCTCCAAACCGCTGCGCACCCCCCGCGCCACCACCACCATGGTCATCACCATGAAGATGGTGTGCCAGGCCAACAGCCGTTCCGGCGCGGCCAGAAAATCGCTGAAGATCTTCCCGACGTGGTCGGCACTGGCGCCGTGGAACATGCCGATGGCGGAACGAAATACATAGGCGATGGCCCAGCCGGCGATGACGCTGTAATAAGACAAAATTAGAAACCCGGCGATCACCCCGGACCAACCCAGCAGACTCCAATAACGGTTCCTACCCGCCTCCTCGCTGAGGCTGATCATGGTGTTGATGGGGCTTTGGCGGCCGCGGCGGCCGAGCATGACCTCGGCCATCATGATGGGAATGCCGATCACCGCGATACAGATCAGATACACCAGCACGAAGGCCCCGCCACCGTTCTGGCCGGTGATGTAGGGGAATTTCCAGATATTGCCCAGACCCACCGCCGAGCCGGCCGCCGCCAGCACAAAGGCCCAGCGAGATGACCACTGGCCGTGAACACTGGTACGTGGACGCGCCATGATTACTCCTTAACAAAGAATAAAATTCCTTCAAGCGGCTGCTCCGCTGCCTGAATTTTCATTTTGTCGTCACGAACTCTTGACCCGGCCGCATTTATGCAACCGGCATTGGCCGTGCTCCGGCTACCCTTGTCCGGCCTACCCCTCTCTGTAGGCTATTGTCGGCGAAATCAGTTTATTCCTCAACCTGTTGGCTTTGATGGTGACGGTACTGCAATCTACCCTTCTAAGCCGTTACCCTTCACGTATAATGCGTCACCATGTCCAAAGCCAGCAAAAATAAATCCGATTCCAGCGCCACCATCGCCCTCAACAAGCGGGCGCGCCACGACTACACCATCGAGGACCATTACGAGGCCGGCCTGGCCTTGCAAGGCTGGGAAGTGAAGAGCCTGCGCGACGGCCGGGTGCAGCTCGCCGAGAGTTATGTCCTGATTCGTAATGGCGAGGCCTGGCTGTTCGGCGCCCACGTCTCGGCCTTGCCCACCGCCTCCAGCCATGTCCATCCCGACGCCATCCGCACCCGCAAGCTACTGCTGCACCGCGAGGAACTGAACAAACTGATCGGCGCCGTGGAGCGCAAGGGGTACACCCTGGTACCGCTCAAACTCTACTGGAAACGGGGACGGGCCAAGCTCGAGATCGGCCTGGCCAAGGGCAAGAAGACCCATGACAAGCGTGCCGCCGAGAAGGACCGCGACTGGCAGCGGGAAAAAGAACGACTGATGAAGAATCGTTAGTCTAATTTTGTCCGTTCTATTTCTACTTCACCCACCACATAAGATGGAAACCCAAGAATGCCTCTTCGTTCGTCATTCCGGCACAAGCCGGAATCCAGAACCTACTAAGGCTCAAGTGCACTAGATTTCGGCTCTCCGCTTCGTTACGCCCGGAATGACGAGTTAACTGACCTCGGGGCAAAACCGGGATTTATTCAATACGCGCCACACGGTGCCTTTAAACCCGGAGCCACCTAGGCCGCCGCTGCATTTGAAAGTGTTCGGCTTCTCCCCGACCCTTGATAAGCCCTTACTGGGCCGGAGAAGATCACCTCCTCCCCCTTCAAGGGGGAGGCCGGGAGGGGGATGGGGTGCTTATGTGTGCTCGATGAATTCCATCACATCCATGCCCACAAGACCGGACCAAGGCACTCCTATTGGCACTGAACCCCTGCCCCCGTATACTGTCTAATTGATTGAACCAATGGGGGCGACCTGGTTTCGACGTGGGTTGCAAAACCTGAGGTGCATGCCGAGGGGCAGATAACCTCGTAAATCCAGCTGCAAACTTATAGTTGCCAACGAAGACAACTACGCACTCGCTGCCTAAAACCCAGTTGGGTGCCCTCTGACTGAAGCCGTGCCTGTGCGTTCAGGTTTCAGGGGTCATTTCTCATAGGATCGCGGGGCGGCTCGTTCGGGGCCAAACCGTTAAACCCTTACCGAACTCGCCGAGTGTTTTCCCTGCCCATCGGGTAGCAAGCGGTTAAATAAATAGATGTGGATAAGCATGTAGAGCCGAAGGCGGAGGACTTGCGGACGCGGGTT
>CAYWIQ010000095.1:0-8108 GCA_964458405.1 uncultured Chromatiaceae bacterium | reverse complement strand
TATGCCATCGCCGTGGATGGTGCTGATAGCGCCGTTTATCTAACCGGCGATACCGATTCCACGGATTTCCCGGTGCTGGCGGCCGGCCAGGCCACCGCGGGCGGTGACATCGATGCCTTCGTCGCTAAACTCAACAGCGCCGATTTGTCACTGGGCTTTGCCACTTATTTAGGCGGTACTCGGGCGGAGGAGGCGTTGGGAATTGCAGTGGACGGTAGCGGCAACGCCTATGTGGCGGGCGCTACTCTATCGAGCGATTTTTCCACCACAACGGGTAATGCATTCAACCTCGGTAGTACCGGTAACAATTGCTCCGATCCGTCAAGTTCAGGGACATTGATTCCCTGCTCCGATGCCTATGTGGCAAAATTCAACTCCGCCGGAGTAATACAGTATTCCACTTTTCTCGGCGGTCATTTCGAGGACGCCGCCAACGCAATTGCGGTTAACGCTACTACTGGCGAGGCCTACGTCACCGGTATCACCTACAGCACGGATTTACCTGTCGGCACCGCCGGATTTCAGAAAAGCCATGCCGGAGGTTTAGGTGACGCCTTCATCCTCAAGCTCACCAGCACGGGGGCGGTCGGTTACGGTACCTATTTGGGCGGCGGTGGCTGGGATCAGGGCCAGGCCATCGCACTGGATGGCAGTGGCAATGTCTACGTGGCTGGAGCCACCAATTCAGGTTCCAACAGTACTTCACTGCCCGTACCCGCTGCTTCGGTACAACGTCAATTCGGCGGAGGCACTTACGATGCCTTTGTCGCCAAGGTTACTCCCAGCAATGCGACTAACAGCCAGCTGCAATACCTTACCTATTTGGGCGGGTCGGGTAAGGACTTTGCCTTTGGCCTCGCCGCGGACAGCAGCGGCAATGCCTATGTGGTCGGTGAAACAACCTCTACGGATTTCCCGTTGCAGTCCGCCTTGCAGTCAAGCTGGTTTGGGGATGGCAGCAACAAGTGGGGCGATGCCTTCGTCACTAAAATAGATCACTCGGGTTTTCTGCTGGATTGGTCCACTTATCTCGGCGGCAGTGACGACGACTGGGCCAACGGGGTGGCGTTGGACGGCAGTAGCGGGATCTATGTGGCCGGCAGCAGTTATTCCATGGATTTCCCAACGGTAAACCCTTACCAAAGTACCAATGCGGGGGGCAGTGACGCGGTATTGGTTAAACTGACCGACTCTGCGTTGACTACCGACCTGCAGGTATCCGTCAGCGCCTCTCCCGATCCGGTGGGTTCGGGTGAAACGCTGACCTACCAAGTGGTGGTGACCAATCTCAATACCACCCATGCTGCCGCCGGGGTGGTGATAGCAGCCACGTTACCCAACGGTGTGTCGTATCAGTCGGCGACACCGGCGAGCGAGTGCAGCGCCGCCGGCGCACAAGTCACCTGTTCGTTGGGAAGCATCGCGGCGGGCGGCAGTGCTTCCATCGCCTTGGCAACGGTGTCCAATACCGCGGGGGATATTACCTTTACCGCTAAAGTGGTGCGTGCCGGTCAACCCGATCCTGATGTCTCCAACAACAGCGCCAGCATTACCACCAAAGCCGCGGTGGGCAGCAGTGGCGGCGGCGCATGGTCATTGTATTGGTTGATCGTTATTTCGGTCGTAGCTGCGTTTCGTGTACGGCATGGCGTCATCCAACGTCAATCGTATCCACCTTGTAAGATGTTTTAGCATCGCGGCAGATCGCTTGTCCGCAATGGTGTCATTGCATTCAGCTATGCAATCTATCCCGCCAAGAACGGTCTCGATTTTCCGCCGCCAATTCCCATTGCTTGCTGGTCGATAAAGAAAGTCGAGATCGGGTCGTTACAGGCTCGAACAACGCTGTTCGGTCGAAGTTGACGATATGGCGATCATCAACAAGGAGAGACACCAAGGAAGGATAGACATCTAACCGGGAATGCCGTGGCATTCCCGGTTTTCTTTTGGTGTGCGGGTAACGTAATGGCGCCGCATGCGGCTTGAACATCCACAGCCATTGTTTTTTTCGACGTAATTCATCCTTAAGGTTTGGCGGTCCCGTACGCTAAAGAGCAAACAAGGTTTTGCCCTATATCTCACGAATGCCCTTGTAATACCTGATTTTTAGTTGATCAAAATAATTGGTTATTTGGAGGTCGCTAATGAAGTTTATAAAAATGGTGATGTTAATCATTGGTTTGTCGGCGCTCAGCGCATGCGGTGGCGGGGGCGGCTCTAGCACCGCCAGTACTACGAGCAGTAGCAGTACGGTAACCGGCGTGGCCACGGCCGCCCAGGTCTCCGTTGTGACCGCGAAATGAAGGGAGGGGTTATGAATTTTAAGTTATTAAATAAAAACGCATTGGCGTTGTCCCTATGCGCCATCGCTGGATTCCCATTGTCCGCGTGGGCGGCGCCGTCGTCGACCTCAGCGTATATGACCGATCCCCAGAATTCCTACGTGCAGGACGCCACCTCGGACGGGATTTCCAATCTCAATATGGTGCTGTGCATCATGGATGCGATGAAGCCCGCCGACATGGTCAACAAGGGCGACTACGTCGCGCTCATCGACATGAACAAGTGCGATAGCAAACGTTCCAGCAGCAGCAATGCCTCTTCAGATTCAAGCGGTGCCTCGTCGGCGCCTAATTATATGAACGCGGTGGTGAACGTCACTCGGGCCAGCGACAGCGATCCAATGATCGGTAAGATCTGGATGTCCATGACGGAAGAAGGACACGCACAGAACATTTTTGTGCATCTTACCGCCACCCAGTCGCCTACCGATAATCCACCTTATGGTACGTTCCGTTTGGACTATATCGGTAAAGCCGCGAGTGATCCTACCCAAGTGATGTTCAACGGTTACATCGACGCCAATGGCGCCGATGTCAGTTATTTCGAGAATGGGCAAAATTCTAGCAACAACGCCTTGACCCTAAAGGCGACTTCCACCACCTCGGGTTCCGGCACCATGAATGTCCCGGATTACTCTACCAGTCCTCCGGGGTCGTTGACTTTCAACTTCGCCTATGACGACAGCGAGGCCAGTTTCCCCGCCGGAGTATTCCGTCGCGTCAAGGGTAGCAGCGATGTCTGCTTCGATCGCTCCAAGGCCAATGCTCAGAAGTCGGTATGGCGTTACGGCACTTATGACGCCAACGATGGCACGCGGGTAGATCAGGCCAATCCCGGTTTTCCCGTGCAGGCCAGCTATGGTGGTCAAACCTATTTCGGGTATGCAAGCTACTGGGGCGTAGACTTCCAAGGCTTGGACCTGAACAGCTTCGCGGACGGAGCTTTGTCCAATGTGAGCATTAAGGACCAGCGGCCCAACAACACCGAGACCTATACGCTCTATAAGAACAGCGGTAAGTTGACCAAATGGACCCAGAACCAATCGACGCTCGCGGCGATGGACGGCATCCCCTTTGACTACTGGGGTGATCTAACCAACCAGACAAACGATACTACCAACGTGACCGGTTCAGCTGACTGGACAATGTATTGGGATGACGCCAATGCCAAGTTCATGGTCACCGGCAAGCAGAGCTGTGACAGCAGCGGTTGCACCCAGACCAATCTCAGCCAGGCGGCAACCGTGACTGGAACCGTTTTTGACAATTCGCCGATCTTCGCCTGGTCCCAATCCTTCGGCGGCAATATCAATATTCCGCCGCATAATGGCGGCGGGGCGCATGTCAGCGGTGACTACGTCTTTAGCTATACGCAATCGGACGTTACTCCCGGTACCGCCGTGGGGACGCTGTATTGCTTGAACAACTGTCCTACTGCCACGGCGTTGACGAATTTCAACAGTGGTAGCGCCAGTTCGCCCTACAATCCCACTACAGAGACCCAGTGGAACCAGGGTACAACTACGGTTAGCTACGGCTTCGACAACAGTGGTCTTACCGAAAGCAGTACCGCCCTGGGCGGCATTGTCACCGATACCACTAAATACACCGGCAACTACCAGAATGGTGTCCAGAGTGGCAGGCTGTTTACCACGGCTTTGTCGAACTCCGATTGCCCTCCCGGCACGCCTGGCGGTACCGTTTGCGAGCCGCACAGTCCCAGTGTTTACTATACCTGGCAGACCGGTTCCAATTCCTGGAACCAGTCCCTATGGATGACTAAGACCAGTGACAGCAGCGTGGTGAGCTTCGATCCTCCGCAGAACGTTTCTTATACGGTACCCACCGGAACGGAGTACGGCACTTGGGCGGGCAAGACCATTCAGCTGCAGTTCAACGGTTTCGGCAATCTCAATGGTATACCGGGGAACTGCGTGAATCCGGATGACAACAGCGTGGTGGACTGCGGGCCCGGTACCCGTTATGTGCCGGCCTTCTCGTTGCCGGACGGGGCGACCATGACCTTGACGGGTATCAACAACGGCTCGATTCCGCTCGTCGTCAAGGCGCTGGATTCGGAAGTGCGCCTGAGCAAAATCGCGGCTTGCACCAACGTGACGCTGGCATCGCCCAGTGCGAGCTTGACGCTGCCGGATGCTACTGGTTTGCATAACCCAAGCAGTTCGGCGGACAGCGATTATATCGGGACCAAGCCAACAATAACTGATGCGCCCAAGGTGATCGATGGCGTCATTCAGTAACTGAAAGGCAGTAACATCTCAAGGCGCGCTTCGGCGCGCCTTTTTTTTGAAGAGAGATCAATGGCGAAAATGCCGCATTCCGGTGAATACCATGGCGATACCGTGTTCATCGGCGGCGGTGATCACTTCATCGTCGCGCATGGAACCGCCTGGTTGGATGACGGCGGTGATGCCCACCTCCGCGGCACTGTCCAGCCCGTCGCGGAAGGGGAAGAAGGCGTCGGAGGCCATGACCGAGCCCCGCACCTCTAAACCGGCGTCGGCCGCCTTGATGGCGGCGATGCGCGCACTATAGACACGGCTCATCTGGCCCGCACCCACCCCGATGGTCATGGCGTCTTTGGCGTAGACGATGGCATTGGATTTGACGAACTTGGCCACTCGCCAGGCGAACAATAAATCCCGCAGTTCGGTTTCACCGGGCGCGCGGCGTGTAACCACCTTGAGGGCATCGCGCCCGACCATGCCGATATCGCGGTCTTGTACCAGTAGGCCGCCGTTGACACGCTTGTAGTCCAGACCGGCGGTTCTTGCCTGCGGCCATTGGCCGCAGCTGAGGACGCGCACATTCTTTTTGGTAGCCAACACCGGCAAGGCATCATCGGCAATCGTCGGCGCGATGATCACCTCCACGAATTGGCGATTGAGGATGGTGTCGGCGGTCGCGGCATCCAGCGGTTGATTGAAGGCGATGATGCCGCCGAAGGCGGAGGTGGGGTCCGTTTGATAGGCCCGCTCATAGGCCTCGAGTATGGTATTGCCCACGGCGACCCCGCAGGGATTGGCGTGTTTGACGATCACGCAGGCCGGACCTTCATCGAAACACTTGACGCATTCCAACGCCGCGTCGGTGTCGGCGATGTTGTTGAAGGACAGTTCTTTGCCTTGCAATTGCCTGGCGGTGGCGATGCACGCCTCATCCGGCCGTTGTTCCACATAAAAGGCGGCTTGTTGATGGGGGTTTTCGCCGTAGCGCAGATCCTGGGCCTTGATGAACTGTTGATTGTAAGTATGCGAGAAAGGGTGGCGCTCACCATCATTCTCTATGGATCCGAGATAGTTGGCGATGGCGCCGTCGTATTGTGCGGTGTGTTCGAAGGCCTTCACCGCCAAGCGGAAACGGGTTTTGGCATTGAGCGCACCGTTGTTATCGTTCATCTCGGCCAGCACCGCCGGGTAATCGGCGCTGTCGACCACCACGGTAACCGATGCGTGGTTCTTGGCCGCGGCGCGGACCATGGTCGGGCCGCCGATATCGATGTTTTCGATTGCGGTGGCCAGATCGCAGTCCGGGCGGGCGACGGTTTGGGCAAACGGGTAAAGGTTGACCGCCACCAAGTCTATAGGCGCGATATCGTGTTGCGCCATAACGGCGTCATCAATGCCGCGCCTGGCCAGTAGCCCGCCGTGAATTTTGGGGTGGAGGGTCTTGATGCGGCCCTCCATCATTTCAGGAAAACCGGTGTGCTCGGACACCTCCCGCACGGGGATACCGTTATCCTTTAACAGTTTGGCCGTGCCGCCGGTGGATAGTATTTCCACACCTTGGTCGGCCAGTTCTCGGGCGAAATCCACGACGCCCGATTTATCGGAAACGCTGATCAATGCACGTTGAATTTTCGACATGCTGGCTACTCTCAATAATGTTTAATGAATAACTGGCCGCTTAAGGGCGGGAAAAGCGCATGTAAGGTTTGCGTCTTTCAAATCAACTTGTAGAGTTCTAATTTCTTTCTCAGGGTGCTGCGATTGATGCCCAGAATCTTGGCGGCCTTGCTTTGATTGCCGCGTACGTGATTGAGAACCGCCTTGAACAACGGGCGCTCCACTTCGCCGATTACCATGTTGTAGAGATCTTCCGGTAGGTGGCCGTCGAGATCGCTGAAATAACAGGTCAGCGCGGTTTGTACTGCGCTGCCCAACGGTTTTTTACGCCGTTCTTGGGTCACAGCGGGTTCTTGATAAGTGATTTCTTGTTTAGCAATTGTGACCATAATATTGTTATTTAGGCGGCGCTGGCGATGTTTTCTTCCACCGTAGCCAGGAATGCCTTAACCTGACGGAGTTGCTCGCTAACGGTGGTTGCCCCATTGATCGCTTGGCGGAAATTGCCGCCGCCGGTTTGTCCTTTACTGTACCAGGCGATATGTTTGCGCGCCACCAGTACACCAGTGTGTTCTCCATAAAATTCATAGAGGCGAAGCAAATGGGTGAGCAGGATGTCGCGTTGTTCGGTGATGGTCGGCTCGGTCAATAACGAGCCTGTTTCAAGGTAGTGCTGAATCATGCGAAACAACCAGGGACGACCTTGTGCGGCGCGACCGATCATGACGGCGTCGGCGCCGGTCTGTTGCAACACTTGACGGGCTTTTAGCGGGTCATTGATATCGCCGTTGGCAATGACGGGGATGGTCACCGCCGCCTTGACGGCTGTAATGGTTTCATATTCCGCTGAACCGCTGAAACCACAGGCGCGGGTACGACCGTGAACCGCCAAGGCCTGGATGCCGGCTTGTTCGGCGATGCGGCCGATGGCGATGCCGTTGCGCGAGGATGGATCCCAACCGGTGCGGATCTTGAGCGTGACCGGCACCTCGACGGCCTTGACTACTGTCTCCAATATGCGGCCGACCAGGGTCTCGTCGCGCAACAACGCGGATCCGGCCAAGGCGTTACAAACCTTTTTCGCCGGACATCCCATGTTGATGTCGATGATTTGCGCGCCGTTGTCCACATTGTAACGCGCCGCATCCGCCAGCATCCGGGGATCGGCGCCGGCGATTTGCACCGAACAAGGTTGGGTTTCGCCTTGGTGATCAATACGGCGCTGGGTCTTTCGACTGCCCCATAACAGTGAGTTGGCGGTGACCATTTCCGATACGGCAAGGCCGGCGCCCATTTCTCTGCACAGTTGCCGGAACGGTCTGTCGGTGACACCCGCCATGGGCGCCAATATCAAGTTGTTCGGCAATGTATATGGCCCGATGCGCATGGTCTTTGCCGGTGCTTAACAGTTCAGGGGGAAAAGGACCGACATCATACCCCCAAGCGGGTTCGCGGATAAAGGGGATAGTTGATCGAAAATGCTGTTATGAAAATGTCAATAAGGTCTTTGCCGATGAAGTTAGTTTTTTTCCTTCATGGGAAATCTGTGATGGCGGGGTTACATGCTTGATTTGTTTTCTGTCGTGGGGTGAGCTTGAATATCCAGTGAGAAAGTTGGTGTATTAAGTAAACACCCGTTACAGCAACTCAAACTGGAAGCTGACGGCGTCTTTACCGGGATCGACGATCTCCAGTTTGATGTGCACAGGTTGATGTGGCGGCATCCCGGCTTGCAGGGATGTGCCCGCCGGCAGGTATTCCTTGGGACGGAAGCGGCGGCCCGCGACAAGTTGATTATTAAGATCGGAAAAGCGGATTTCCAACAGGGGATAGGGTTGGGCGAAATCCGCATCATTTACCAGCGTTGCTTCGATGAGCAGGGCGTTGGGTTGGCTGGGGT
>CAYWIQ010000094.1:0-8110 GCA_964458405.1 uncultured Chromatiaceae bacterium | reverse complement strand
CCACCCACTTATAGAATGCGGCATGGCCGGGCAAGGTAATGACCATTAACATCATCGCCGGTAATAGCTTTCCTGTAATCCTGCTCATAGTGATGCTCATTTATTGGGCTGCAGTATTTATCGGCGTGTCGAGCCGAAGGTCAATCCAGGGATAGCGGGCCCGTTTCAGGCCGGGTTGACGGGTTCGAGGGATAGGCTTTCCGTGGCGGCCACGGCTTTGCGCGCCGGTAGGCTGGGACGCAAGCGGGCCATGACCGCCGCGGCGGTGGCGCGATAGGCGGTAAGTTTACCGCCATAGATGGTGAGTACCCGGGGTTTCGCCGGGTGATCCGGGTGCAAGATGGTTTCCCGGGGTCGGCCAAAGGCACTGCCACCCTTCGCGGGTAACACCCGCAGACCGGCAAACGCGGAGAAGATGTTTTGCGGTGTGTGCCGATAGCGCGGAAAATAATGGGTAAACGTTTCCCATAGGTAATCGATTTCGCTGTTGAGGGGACGCACTTGGGCGGGATCACCTTGATAGAGAGTTTCCGTGGTACCCACCATGGTCTTGCGACGCCATGGCATGACGAATACCGCGCGATAATCCCGGGGTGCCTCCACGTAATAGATGCCTTGGGTCAAGGCTTCCGGGATGACGATATGGGTCCCCGCCACCAAGTCTATATTGAGTCGGCTCGCCGTGGGCGTAACGTGCTTCAAGACCTCGTTGACCCATGGTCCGGCGGCATTGATGACAGCCAAGCATTCGCACTGATGGGTTTGTTGATCCATTTGGTAGTGAACAATCGCACCCTGGCCGTGGCACTCTACCTTCTGTAAGGTCGCTGGCACGCGTAGTTCCGCCCCAAGTCCTTGGGCCGAGTGCATGACAGCGTGGGTGAGGGCGACGTCGTCGGTTTGGGCATCGGGATAGCAATATACCGCCTGCAAATCCTCGGTGATCAAGCCGTCCAACCGATCCCAATGGTGGCGGGGAAGCGCGGAGTAGCGTGAAACCTTATGACCACCGGCCAACAAATCATAAAGTGTCAGACCCACACGGATCTTCCAGGGCCGGCGTTGGGTATAGTGGTAAATCGGAAGATAGAACGGTCGCAGGCGCACCAGTTCCGGGGCCAATTTGAGCAGCAGGGTGCGTTCGTGCAGGCATTCACGCACCAATGAGAATTGGGCGCTTTCCAGATAGCGCAGTCCGCCGTGGATCAATTTGCTGGAACGGCTGGAGGTCCCGGCGGCAAGCACGGCCTGTTCAAGCACCAATACGCTATAACCTTGCGCTGCAGCGGCTTGGGCCACTCCCGCCCCGTGAATGCCGCCACCTATGACTACGACATCGTAGCGCTCAGTCAAAACATCCCCCGCGCCGTAGCTGCGGGTTTTTGAGCATTTCACCAATGGCCATGGTTTCGATGAGTGTTGCGCCGCGCTCCGCCAATTGCAGGGCAAGCTTGGCTTGGGTGACTTCATAGAACACCCATTTCCAGGGGCCGTGCCACAACGGTGTGGGAGGCTTGGGCAGTTTGGTGTAATTGCAGATCAGAAAGTCCGGGACCAGTTCCGTGGCGCGGGTGAGAGAGTCCTGATTCCAATTCTTCATGACCCAACCGATGCGCTTGGCACCCATGGCGCGGGCGCAACGCAAGGCTAGAATGTCATAGGAGATGATCACACAGCGGGATTGAATGGGGGCCAGCACCGATAGTGCGGTCTTGACCGCGATTTCACGACCGATCTTCTCCAGGCCGTCCTCTTTGAGTTCAATGAAAGGGATAACACGTGGATGCTCGCGCATCAGGTCCACTGCGGCGGCCAGGGTCGGGATGGTGAAGGTACGGTAACGCTTACCGAAGCGGCTGGGCTCGTTGGCGGGGAGCGTCGCCAGTTTTTCCAGATCGGTATTGACGATGCGTCCCCGGGTGCCGGTGGTGCGCATCAGGCTGGCATCATGCAAGAGGACCGGGACGCCGTCGGCGGTGAATTGTACGTCAAATTCCACAAAACACGCTCCCGCATTGATGGCGGCGGTTATCCCTTCCAGGGTATTTTCCGGGTACTTGCGGGGATAACCCCTGTGCGCGATGAGCTGTGGTGCCTCCATGCCGCCATCCTTTCTGCTGGTTAAGGTCAAAAAATGTACACGTTACCCGGCGGGCTTGGCAATGGTTATTGGTGTTTTAACAATATTTTATTCGATTCGGGGGCATTATTTAATCACGGCGTCCTCAAGTGCCGCGCGCCACGCCCGGTAACGTGCTTCCAGCATGGCATCATGTCGAGGAAGGAATCGGGCATGAATACGGTCCCCCGTGGCAGGCGGGTGATTGCGGGTCAGCAATCCCAGCAGGCCTTGTGCAGTCGCCTCATGATCACGGGGCCGAAGCACCGGCAGGCCGCTGAGGTCGGCGAGCCGTTGGCACAGCCCGTCCAGATTGGCAAGACCGCCGCTGATGATGATTTGGGACGGGGAACCGGCGGTATTCGCCATTTCCTCGTGATTGACCCGTAGTAGAAAGATAATGCTTTCACAGACCGCCACCATCTTTTCCGCCACCGAGCCGTCGCCGATGAAACGTGATGCAAACAGTGGCTCTAGATAGGGGGTGCCCAGTCCCGATACCCCATTGAGAAATAGAGGCGGATGGCGGCAGTCCTGTAACCATTGTGGAAGATGGTTGATGATTGCCGCCTCGTCCAGACCCAGTTTGGCCGTGATCCAGTTCAAGGCGCTGGCCGCGCCGTTGACCGTCCCTTCCAGGGCATAGATACGTTGCTTTTGCCCCTGGTAGGCCAAACTGGTAAGTAAGCGGGACGGCGGCGGCCGCTGGCTGAGTGCCAGTTGCATAAATGCCCCAGTTCCCACATTAATCATCAGCGCGCCGCTGGCTGATTCGGCGAAGGCGAATAGGGCGGCGGATTGGTCGCCGGTCACCAAGGTTAGGGGTATGCGGTTCCGGTTATGGATAAGGTGACCCCAGTTGTAATCGCTATCCACGCTTGGCGGCAAGGCCTGGATAGGTATGTCGAATAGCCTCGCGAGTTGGTCATCCCAGTCACCACTGCCGAGGTTCCAAAGCAATGTGCGTGAGGCATTGGCGGGATCAGCGGCCAAGGCCCTTTCTTGGGTAAGCCGAAAGGTGAGGAAACTGGCCAGCGGTCCCCACGCCAGGTGTCCGGCTTGCCATGCTTCACGCACCGCAGGAAGATGTTGCCAACACCAACGCAACTTGCTTGCGCCGTAATGGGGTGAGAGCGGAAGGCCGGTGCGTTGGCGGATATCCGCAGTATGGCTGACAAGTTGCTCCAATTCGCCGGCTGTACGCCGGTCCTGCCAACTGATAATAGGGGAGAGCGCCATACCGGTGTGGCTGTCCCAGCATACGACGGACGAGCGTTGGGTAGCCAGGCCGGCGGCGACAATCGCGGAGACGTCCGCTTCACCGATCGCCGCGTCGACCGCAGTTCGGATCGATAAAACCACTTCTTCGGGATCGTGCTCGACGTATTCAGGCGCTGGCCTGTGGGTCTTAATCGAGATAGCGGCACGGTTTACCAACTCGCCGTCGACTGTGTACAGGGCGGCGCGGCTGGCGTGACCGCCTTGATCTATGGTCAGATAGAACGGCTTTTTCATGTTTGATGAGACGCCCAGTTGTACAATGCCAGTAATTTAAATTGTAACATCGGTAAGTTCCCTGACCGGATTCGGCCCTGCTAGGCTGGAAATGCGTCAATTGATTTAACGTATGCCCGAGGATAATCACAATGCCGGTCTTTAATGAACTGTTGCACGCCGGTCTGTTGGTGGCGGACACAGATCGTTCTCTTGAATTTTATCAAGGGCTACTCGGCTTGGAGGTAGAACCGGCACGCCCTGATCTGGGTTATCCCGGTGCATGGTTGCGCGTAGGCCGGCAACAGATTCATCTCATGGAATTGCCCAATCCCGATCCGGTAACGGGACGTCCCGCCCACGGTGGACGTGATCGCCATATTGCCCTGAGTGTTATCGATTTGGATGAATTGCGTACTGCCTTGGATAAGGTTGGCCTGAAATACACACTGAGTAAATCGGGCAGAAAGGCGTTGTTCTGTCGTGATCCCGATGGCAATGCCTTGGAGTTCGTGCAACAGGACTAGTCTGTCTCTATCAGTCGCACCTGATTATCAACCACCCGCAGACACAATTGGCCTCGCTGTACCGCCAACAGGGTTTCGCCCGCAAGAGCACGCCGCCAACCTCGAAGGACATTGACGTTGAGATCGCCTTGTACCATGCGCTCCAGTTCTTTGCGATTGGTGATGAGCGCAGGATTGACAGCGTTTTGCTCACCCAGTACGCGCGCCGCAGATAAGAGTAGTTCCACGATATCGCCTTGCTCACTGTTCGGTCGCGAAAGCGTGAATTCCGCCGGAGGCGGCATAGGGTCGCGGTCTTTGCTCTCTTCAATAACCTTCAAAAACTCATCGCCGTATTTACGCACTAACGGTGTGTTGAGACCCCGGATGCGTTGCAGCGCCGCTCGATTCGTGGGTTGCATTTTTGCCAGGTCCACAATGTTTTCATCACGCAGCAACCAGTTGCGAGGTCGATCTTCATTGCGCGCGGTTCGTTCGCGCCACGCGGCGAGGGCCTGGAGGGTGGAGAGACGGTGACCGCGTACGTGCTGAAATCCCTTGACGCGCAGCCAGGCCTGTTCCGGCGGGCGGTCGTATTGGTTGGGGTCGGTCAGGGCCGTGAAGTCGTCGCTGAGCCAACTCAATCGATTTAATTGCTCCAATCTTCCTATCATCAAGGGATAGAGCCGGGCCAGATAGCGGACGTCATCGGCGGCATAATTGAGCTGCGCCTTGCTGAGGGGACGTTGTGACCAATCGGTGCGGGTATGGGTCTTGGCCAGATGGACATCCAGAAAGTCCTCCACCAGGGCGGTATATCCCATTTGTTCAGGAAGCCCCAGTAACGGTGCGGCCAGTTGGGTATCGAACACCGGGTGCGGTAGGGCACCGCGCAGATGGAAAAAGATTTCCAGATCCTGGCGAGCTGCATGCAGGACCTTGGTGATTTCGGCGTCATATATGATGGACAATAATGGATCTAACTTATTGACGGATATAGCATCAACGCATGCAATCAGGTGTGGAGTGGCTATTTGCAGCACGCACAGCTTGGGATAATAGGTTTTTTCCCGCAAGAACTCGGTGTCGACGGCCAGCCACGGCGCGCCTTGCAACCGGTTGCACAGGCTTTCCAGAGCATCCGGCGAATCTATCAATAAGTAATCGTTCGAATTATTCATGGCGCGGAGCATAGCAAGCAAAAGTGGGGATCACCAGCCACCGATTCGCCGGAACAGGGATCACGGAAACGAAATTGGACTGAGTTGGAAGCAGCGGCTGGGCACGTTCAAGCCACCTCGTTTGTAACAGATTGATTGTAAATAAAGGGCAAAAAAAAGCCCCGGCATAAAAGCGAAGCCGGGGCTCAGGGTGGCCGAGACGGCGATTAGGGTGTTGGGGGGATGAGGGGTATCGCCATCTCGAGTTCCATTATCCTCAGCGACGATTTCATTACTGTGAATCCAGTCACAAATGCGCGAAGGGGAGAAAAAAAGCCCCAATGCGAGATTGGGGCTCAGGGGGGTGGCTCAGGCAGCGACAGGGGGTTGGGGGATGAGAGTAGCCGCTGCCTGCGTCCAAATGGCGTATCGGTTTGTTTGGGACGAACTTTAGTGGCGGAACAAAACTTTATGCATGCCGCGAACCCGGGTAGCCCCCGTTAGCATGCAGCGTGCTTTAGTGATGAAAAGCTATTAGTTGTCAAATGATTGGTGATGGGCCGCTTATCACCGGCAAACTTTAGACCCGGCGCGCTTGGATGGGGGCATTGCCGATATAGGTGGCAGGGGTAAGGGTCAACAGCCGCTCTTTCTCAGTCGTAGGGATATCCAAGCCTTGGATAAAGCCCTGAAGCTTCTCCCGGGTGATGGCCTGACCGCGGGTCATCTCCTTGAGTTTCTCATAGGGCGATTCGATGCCGTAGCGGCGCATCACTGTTTGAATGGCTTCCGCCAGCACCTCCCAGCTTTTATCCAAATCGTCGCTGAGACGCGCCGGGTCGGCCTCCAATTTGGATATCCCCTTTAAGGCCGAACGATAGGCGAGGGTGCTATGGGCAATACCGACACCTAGGTTGCGCAACACCGTCGAATCGGTGAGGTCACGCTGCCAACGCGATACCGGCAGTTTGGCGCTGAGGTGATGTAACAAGGCATTGGCCAGTCCTAAATTGCCCTCGGCATTTTCGAAGTCGATGGGATTGACCTTGTGGGGCATGGTGGACGATCCCACTTCATTGGCCACGGTCCGTTGTTTGAAGTAGCCGATGGATATGTAGCTCCAAACATCACGGCAGAAATCCAGCAGCACCGTGTTAAAACGGCTCAAGGCGTCAAAATATTCGGCGATGTAGTCGTGGGGTTCGATCTGTGTGGTATAGGGGTTCCATTCAAGACCGAGTTCGGTGATGAACTCGCGGGCCAAAGCTTCCCAATTGATATCGGGATAGGCGGCGAAGTGGGCGTTGTAATTGCCCACCGCGCCATTGATCTTGCCGACTATCGCCACTTCCAATAATTGTTGCCGCTGCCGTTTCAGGCGATGAGCGACATTGGCCATCTCCTTGCCGAGCGTGGTGGGCGATGCCGGTTGACCGTGGGTGCGGGACAACATGGCCAGATCGGCGTATTGATGCGCCAGCCGCGTGATGGTGGTGATGACCTCATCGATGAGCGGCATGACGATTTGGCTGCGGGCCTCGCGCAGCATTAAGGCGTAGGCGAGATTATTGATGTCTTCCGACGTGCAGGCGAAATGGGTGAATTCACTAATGGCTTCCAGCTCCGCGTTGCCGGCCATCTTTTCCTTGAGAAAGTATTCGACGGCCTTGACGTCGTGGTTAGTAGTGCGCTCAATATTCTTGATGCGCTGCGCGTCTTCAAGATCGAATTTCTCAACAATGTTATCCAGAATCTTGCCGGCATGTTGACTGAGCGCAGAGACCTCGCCGACGGCGTCATTGCCCGCCAGAAGCTGTAGCCAGCGTACTTCCACCAGGACGCGATGCCGCATCAGGCCATATTCACTGAAGATGGGTTGCAGATCCGCCGTCTTATCGCCGTAGCGGCCGTCTAAAGGGGAAATCGCTGTGAGGAAAGAAAGGTCCATGGTTGCTCCGCGTCAATCACATGGCCGTCATTATACCCTATGACCGCGTAATTGGTCTGGAGATGGCACTCAGCCACTGCTCTCCAGCAAGCGTTGTGCTTCGGCGAGCAGTTTACGCCGGCCGAACAGCAGCTGAATGCGGTTGCCGCCGCATTGTCGCCATAGGATCGCGGAACGGATTGCCGCCAATAAGAGGGCGCGCACCGCATTGGCGACTTCAGGATTGGAGAGGTGGCCTTGCTCGCCGGAGACGATGATCCGCGGTGTCAGAGTGCTGATCGTCTCGCTGTAACAGCCGGCGAGGCTGGCGAGGACGTTGCTGTGGGTGATGGAAAAATGTTCACTTTGCGAACGGGCGCGTTCTATGTCGACGCGAATTTTGTCCAACAACTCCGGTTGCTTTACCAATTGTCGTTCGAGATAGAGCACGCCGATGGCGTATTTCACGATTTGGGCCTTATGCGGCGTTTGTTCGCCTGACAAATGCTCCAACAGCGTTTGCAACCCGATACGGACACCCGCCACGCCACCGAAGATCGCTTCGGTTGTGCGGGGATTGAGCTCGAAGATGCTACGGATACTGGTGGCAAAGGCATCCGGATCCGTCTTGCCGCGGGTGGCCATGTCTTGAACCTGAGCGGCAGCTTGGAAGAGTCCGGCGAGGGCGAGGGTGCGATCTGTAATGTCATGCTGCGCCATGTCGTTTAAAAACCCCTGCCCGAGAATATCAACGCCACGTCCGTTCGATGACGCCGCCTCCCAGACACACATCACCCCGATAAAACACCACCGATTGTCCGGGGGTGACCGCGCGCTGCGGCTGATCGAAGGTGACACAATAGCCATTGTCGACGTCGTGCGACAGGATGCAATCTTGATCCTG
>CAYWIQ010000093.1:0-8154 GCA_964458405.1 uncultured Chromatiaceae bacterium | reverse complement strand
CAGGGCCGGACACACCGCTTCGCACAATTTACAGGCGATGCAGCGCTCTTCGCCGTTGGGATAACGGCGCAGGGCGTGCAGGCCGCGAAAGCGCGGCGACTGCGGGGTCTTCTCCTCGGGATACTGCACCGTGATCTTCTTGGCGAAGAAATAACGTCCGGTCAGCCTCAAGCCGATCAACAACTCCCACAGCATCAGACTACGAAAATAATTTACGACCGTCTTCATATTCGTCCTCCTCTCTCGGCCATCAACCTAGGCGAACCAGGGACCGAGATGGATCACAACCGCGCCGGCCACCACCAACAACCACACGATGGTGATGGGGATGAACACCTTCCAGCCGAGACGCATGATCTGGTCATAGCGGTAACGGGGAAAAGTCGCGCGAAACCATAAAAACAGGAACAGGAAAAAGGCCATCTTGGCCAACAGCCACACCAGGCCCGGCACCCAGGCGAACAGACCTTCCAGCACCGGGATGCCCTGGAACGGCGACAACCAGCCGCCGCAGAACATCAACGACGTCAAGGCCGCAATCAGGATCATGTTGGCGTACTCGGCCAGGAAGAACAGGGCAAAGGTCATCCCGGAATATTCCACGTGGAACCCGGCCACGATCTCCGACTCCCCTTCCGCCACATCAAACGGCGCACGGTTGGTCTCGGCCACACCCGAGATGAAATAAACCAGGAACAGCGGTAGCAGCGGCAACCAGAACCAATGCAGGATTCCGCCCTGCTGTGACGTCACAATCGTCCCGAGATTTAGGCTGCCCGCGGCAAGCAATACCCCCACCAAGGCGAACCCCATGGCGATTTCATACGAAACCACCTGGGCAGCGGAACGCAGCGCGCCAAGAAAGGCATATTTGGAATTGGAGGCCCAACCGGCGATGATGATGCCGTATACCCCCATGGATGTCAGCGCCAAAATGTATAAAAGGCCGGCGTCGATATCGGCCAGGACCATGCCGTCGCTGAACGGTATCACCGCCCACGCCGCCAAGGCCGGCATCAAGGCGAGGATCGGTGCGACAACGAACAGGAAGCGGTTGGCGTTGGTGGGGACGATGATCTCCTTCAGCAACAACTTCAAACCGTCGGCGATGGGCTGCAACAGACCGCGCGGTCCGACGCGGTTGGGACCGATACGCACCTGGATATAACCGATGACCTTGCGCTCCGCCAAGGTGAGATAGGCCACGGACAACATGATCGGCACCACGATCAACGTGATCTTGGAAAGGATGATGAACACATCCGACAGCGCGCCCAAATTGCTTTGCAAGGTTTCGATCATGACTAATCAGCCCTGTGTTATCTCGATGGACGAGCCATGGGCACCTAGACCCGCGCTGTCCGGCACGCCGGCGGGAATCCATGCGCACCCTGCAGCAACGCGGTTGTCGATGATCAGGTCCAGCGTCAACTGCGCCTCCTCCTGGCGCACCGTCACTGGACGCCCCTCCTCTATCCCCAAATCCTTCGCCGTGTTTTCGTGCATGTGGACCGCCGCTCGCACCGCGTCCGCAGTGGCCTGCAACGGTGCAGAACGCCGCACCACGCCATCGACCGCGTACAAGGCCGTGTCCGCCAAAAGCACCGTAGCCGAAACGTCGCCGCTCAGCTGATCGGGTGTGGGCCAGGTTACCCGATTATCCGGTTTAAGGGCGGCGGCGATTCTGGCCGCTTCATCCCGCACTTCATTGGAAGACATATAATCGAATTTGGCCACGCCGAACAGATTGCCCAGCACCCGCAGGATTTTCCACGCCGGCCGCGCCTCACCCACAGGTGCCGCGGCACCGTTGAAACTTTGCCACACCCCCTCCACGTTTACATAGGTCCCTGCAGTCTCGGAGAACGGCGCCATGGGTAACAATACATGGGCATAGTCGCGCAGCGTGTCGCTGACGAAACTGGTCAGTGCCACTACGCAATCCGCCCGGCGCAGGGCCCGCAATGCCGCCGCGGAATCGGCGCAATCCAGTTCCGGTTCTATCCCTACCAACATATAGGCCTTGAGCCCTGACGCCAACATCGACCGGGCATCCAAACCTTCGCGCGTTGCGGTGGCACCGCCGGGTTCGCGGTGGGGCAGCGCACCCGTCAACCAACCGCCGGCGCCGTTGGCACCGTCACTGACAAAACTCAAGGTCGATTCGCTTAATTCGCCAATCATCGCCGCCAGGGCACGCAGTCGAGCCGCGCCGGGATGAGCGGCGGCTTGATTGCCTAACAGCACCGCGCTCTTCTCACCTTGCCGTAACAGATTGGCAATGGTTCGCGACTCGTTATCCGGCGACACGTCCGCCAGCAATTTACTGACCGCCGGCGACAGGCTGCTGTTGCCTTCCACCAGTACCTTCACAACGCCGGCAAGGGTGCGCTCCATGGCTGCGGGGGCGGTAATCATCTTGGCCGCGATTGGAAAACGGAATTCATAATCCACGCTGCTGATCACACCGACCTGGGCGCCCGCCATGGCGGCCTTGCGCAGCCGATGACCGATGATGGGTTGGTCCTTGCGGATGTTGGCCCCGATCAGCAGCACGCTGTCCAGTTCCTGCAGATCGGCAATGGCCATGCCCAGCCATGGATATAGTGGTGCGGCTTGCTGGTCGCTGAAATCGACTTGGCGCAGACGATGATCGATATTGCCGCTACCTAAACCGCGCAGCAATTTCTGGGTGAGATACATCTCTTCCACGGTGGCGCTGGGCGAGATCAACGCCCCCACCTGGCTCGCACCCTGGGTGCCGAGTACCTGTTTGACACCCGCCACCGCGGCACTAAGGGCTGTTTCCCAATCGGTCTCCTGCCACTGGCCGTCTTGCTTGATCATGGGCACGCGCAGGCGCTGCTCATGATGCAAACCCTCGTAGGCGAAACGATCGCGATCGGAAATCCAGGTCTCGTTGATAGACTCGTTTTCCTTAGGCAACACCCGCATCACCTCGCCACGCCGCAGGTGCATATAGACGTTGGAGCCCACGCAATCATGGGGCGCAACGCCAGCAACGGCATTCAATTCCCAAGGGCGCGCGGTATAGCGGAAGGGTTTGGAGGTCAAGGCCCCCACGGGACACAGATCGATGACATTGCCCGACATCTCCGACGTCACGGCACGGGTCACATAGGTACCAATCTCCATATGCTCACCACGGCCGGTGGCACCCAGTTCCTTGATGCCGGCGATCTCTTCGCCGAAACGCACGCAGCGCGTACAATGGATACAGCGGGTCATATCGGTGGAGATCAGCGACCCCAGATCCTTATCCGGCACCACGCGTTTGTTCTCATAGTAGCGAGACTTATCACCGCCGAAGCCCAGGGCCACGTCCTGCAGCTCGCATTCGCCACCTTGATCGCAGATAGGACAGTCCAGAGGGTGATTGATCAGCAGGAATTCCATGGTGCCGCGCTGAGCGTCGAGGGCGCGGGGCGACTTGGTGAACACCTTCATGCCTTCGGTGACCGGGGTGGCACAGGCCGGCAACGGTTTGGCCGCCTTCTCCACCTCCACCAGACACATGCGGCAGTTGGCCGCTACCGACAATTTCTTGTGATAACAAAAGCGGGCGATGGGAATCCCCACCTCGTCGGCCGCCTCGATGATCATGGCGCCTTGCTTGGCCTTGATCGGCTTACCGTCGATATGAACGTTAACCATTGCGCATTCCGCTTCTGTCGTCATTGCTCGTCAATCTCTAGAAGTGTTGCGTTACCGTCGTCTAGTGGCTGCCAGAGCCTACCATACATTTGCCGTTGTCGATGTGATACTGAAATTCGTCGTGAAAATGCTTGACGAAACTCGCCACCGGCATGGCGGCCGCATCGCCCAAAGCGCATATCGTCCGACCCATTATGCGTCGCGACACATCCGCCAACATGTTCATATCCTGCGCCGCACCCTGGCCATGCTCAATGCGATGGATCACCCGCGACAACCAGCCGGTGCCCTCACGGCATGGCGTGCATTGCCCGCATGATTCCTCATAATAGAAATGGGCGATGCGCGCCAGGGCGCTGACCATGCAGGTATCCTCATCCATAATGATCACCGAGCCCGCCCCCAGCATGGAACCGGCCTTGGCGATGGAGTCGTAATCCATATCGGTTTTCATCATTACGTCGCCGGGCAACACCGGCACCGATGAACCGCCGGGGATCACCGCCTTAATCTTCTTGCCGCCGCGCATACCGCCCGCCATCTCCAACAAGGCGGCGAAGGGTGTCCCTAGCGGAACCTCGTAGTTACCGGGTTTGTTGACATGGCCGGACACCGAAAAGATCTTGGTGCCGCCGTTGTTGGGCTTGCCCAGATCCAAAAACCACTTGCCGCCCTTGAGCATGATGAACGGCACCGAGGCCAAGGTCTCGGTGTTGTTGATGGTGGTGGGCCGACCGTACAGGCCGTAACTGGCGGGAAACGGCGGCTTGAAACGCGGCTGGCCCTTCTTACCCTCCAAAGATTCCAACAATGCGGTTTCTTCACCACAGATATAGGCGCCGGCGCCGAGGTGGGTATCGATGTCGAAATCCAAGCCGCTGCCCAACACGTCCTTACCCAGATAGCCGGCGGCGCGGGCCTCGTGCAGCGCCGCCTCGAAACGTTCGTAGGGCTCCCAGAATTCGCCGCGAATGTAGTTGTAACCCTTGGTGGCGCCGATCGTGTAACCGGCGATGGCCATGCCCTCGATGACCGCGTGGGGGTTGTAACGCAGGATGTCACGATCCTTGAAGGTCCCCGGTTCACCCTCGTCGGAATTACACACGATGTACTTTTGACCGGGCGCATTGCGCGGCATGAAGCTCCATTTCAGGCCGGTGGGAAAACCGGCGCCGCCGCGACCGCGCAACGCCGAGGTCTTCAATTCGCTGATGATCTCCTCGGGCGGCGTCTTCTCCGTGACGATCTTGCGCCACGCTTGATACCCCCCCACCTTGAGATAGGTCTCTAAGCTATAGGGTTGATCGTATTGCAAAGTTTGAAAGCAGACTTCGTTGGCCATGATCCGCTACTCTAGGCTGTCCAAAATGGCATCAACCTTTTCCGGGGTCAAATGCTCGTAATAGGTCTTACCGATCTGAAACATGGGCGCGCCCGCGCAGGCCGCCAGGCATTCCACCTCCTTGAGGTGGAACTTGCCGTCGGCGGTAGTCTCGCCGCGCTGGATACCCAATCGCTTTTCCAGGTGCGCCATCAACTCCGCCGAACCGCACAGCATGCAGGAAATGTTGGTGCAGACGCTGATCTTATGACGCCCCACCGGTTTCAAGTCGTACATACTGTAGAAGGTCGCGACCTCATAGACGGAGATAGGCTCCATCTCCAAGTATTCCGCCACGGCATCCATTGTTTCAGTAGTGAGCGAACCTTGCTCCTCCTGCACCAAGCGCAGCGCCGCCATCACCGCCGAACGTTTCTGTTCAGGCGGATATTTAGCCACCCACTTATCGATGTCCGCCCGCACCGCGGCGGAAAGCAAATCCGTCTTATGCTTGGTCGCCATCATCGGTCCACTTCTCCAAATACGATGTCTTGGGTGCCGATAATCGCCACCACATCCGCGATCATGTGGCCGCGCGACATCTCATCGAGGGCGGCAATATGGGCGAAACCCGGCGCACGGATCTTCATACGATAGGGCTTGTTAGCGCCATCGGAGACCAGATACACACCGAACTCGCCCTTGGGATGCTCCACCGCCGCATAGGCCTCGCCCGCCGGCACGCAATAGCCTTCGGTGAACAGTTTGAAATGGTGGATCAAGGCCTCCATGTCACCCTTCATGATCTCGCGCTTGGGCGGCACTACTTTGTAGTTTTCCGCCATCACCGGCCCGGGATTGCGGCGCAGCCAGTCGACGCACTGGCGGATGATACGGTTGGATTGGCGCAACTCCTCCACCCGCACCAGATACCGATCATAACAATCGCCGTTGACGCCCACCGGGATATCGAAGTCGAGACGGTCATAGACCTCATACGGTTGTTTCTTACGCAGATCCCACTCTATACCCGAACCACGCAACATGGGGCCGGTAAAGCCCATCTGCATGGCCCGCTCCGGCGAGACCACGCCGATACCCACGGTGCGTTGTTTCCAAATACGGTTATTGGTCAACAAGGTCTCGTATTCGTCGACGTAGGCGGGGAAGCGTTCGGTAAAGTCGGCGATGAAATCCAATAGCGAGCCCTGGCGATTGTGGTTGAGCCGCTCCACCTCTTTCTTGTCATGCCACTTGGAGGGCTGATAATGGGGCATGGCGTCGGGCAGATCCCGATAGACGCCGCCGGGGCGAAAATAGGTGGCGTGCATGCGCGCGCCGGAAACCGCTTCGTAACAATCCAACAGGTCCTCACGCTCACGGAAGGCGTAGAGAAACACCGTCATGGCGCCAATGTCCAGGGCGTGGGCGCCCAACCACAACAGGTGATTGAGGACACGGGTAATCTCGTCGAACATGACGCGGATATACTGGGCGCGTATCGGTGCTTCAATGCCCAGCAACTTTTCGATGGCCATCACGTAACCGTGTTCGTTGCACATCATGGACACATAATCGAGGCGGTCCATGTAGCCGATGCTTTGATTGAACGGTTTGCTCTCCGCCAGCTTCTCGGTGCCGCGGTGCAGCAGACCGATATGGGGATCGGCGCGTTCGATGACTTCACCGTCCAATTCCAATACCAGGCGCAACACGCCGTGCGCCGACGGATGCTGCGGCCCGAAATTCATAGTGTAGTTGCGAATCTCAGCCATTGCGTCCACCCTTGGCCAGATCGGGTACTTCACCCTCGTAACGGCTGTCGTGACGAATCACCCGCGGCACCAACACCCGCGGCTCGATGCTCACCGGTTCATAGACCACCCGGCGCCTCTCCGGGTCGTAGCGCATCTCCACATTACCGATCAGCGGGAAATCCTTGCGGAATGGGTGACCGATAAAACCGTAATCGGTGAGTAGGCGGCGCAGATCGGGATGACCGTCGAACAGAATGCCGAACAGGTCGAAGGCCTCGCGTTCGAACCAATTGGCGCAATTCCAGATATCCACCACCGATTGCACCCGCGGCGGGTCATCATCCAAGAACACCTTGAGGCGCAAACGTTGATTACGCGTAACCGACAGCAGGTGGTAGACCACAGCGAAGCGCGCGCTCGGCCGCGTTACCATGGTATCGTCTTCGCCCTCGTCGATACGGTTATAGGTGGTGTGCTCCGTTTGTTGCCAATCCTCTACCCCAAAGTGGGCATAGTCAACGCCGCACAGATCGATCAATATTTCGAAGGCGAAATCGGTCTCATCGCGCAAAACCTTGGCGACTTCCAACAGTTTGGTGCTGGGAATCACGGCGGTGACCTCGCCGCATGCCACAGTGCAACTCGTCACATCTGCGGCGAAACGCGCTTCGATGCGCGCCGCTAAGTCCTCATTGATGTCAGACATGAGAATTCTTCCCTTCCCTTAGCGGGCGATGGTATTGGTACGACGAATCTTGTTTTGGAGCTGGATCACCCCGTAGAGCAGCGCTTCCGCGGTCGGTGGACAACCCGGTACGTAGATATCCACCGGAACGATGCGATCGCAGCCGCGCACCACCGCATAGGAATAGTGATAATAACCGCCGCCGTTGGCGCAGGAACCCATGGAGATCACCCAGCGCGGTTCCGACATCTGGTCGTAGACGCGGCGCAAAGCGGGCGCCATCTTGTTGACCAAGGTCCCGGCCACGATCATCACGTCCGACTGACGCGGGCTGGGGCGGAACACCACACCGAAGCGATCGAGGTCATAGCGCGCCGCGCCGGCGTGCATCATCTCCACCGCGCAGCAGGCCAAACCAAAAGTCATAGGCCATAGGGAACCGGTTCGCGCCCAGTTGATGAGCTTATCCGCGGTGGTAGTGACCACCCCTCGTTCCAGTATCCCCTCAATTCCCACTGTTCGTCCCCTTAAACTTCAGTAACAAGAACAAAGCACCCGGCTTATATTTTTATTGACAGCAGGTACCCGCTACGGTTGCAGTCCGATGCAACATCGGCATACGGCAACCGTTATTCCCATTCCAAGGCCCCCTTCTTCCACTCATAGATGAAACCCACCACCAAGATAGTGAGGAATATCACCATTGCCGTGAATCC
>CAYWIQ010000092.1:0-8194 GCA_964458405.1 uncultured Chromatiaceae bacterium | reverse complement strand
TCGGGTTTGGTGTTCAATCCCGCCACACCTTTGGACTACCTCAAGTACGTCATGGATAAGGTGGACATGGTGTTGTTGATGTCGGTCAACCCCGGCTTTGGCGGGCAGAAGTTCATACCCGCCACCCTGGACAAGTTGCGTGAGGCGCGTCGCCTGATCGACGAGAGTGGTTACGACATCCGCCTGGAGATAGACGGCGGCGTCAAGACCGATAACATTCGTGAGATTGCCGAGGCGGGTGCCGACACCTTCGTGGCAGGATCGGCGATCTTCAATGCCGGTAAGGAGTCCGACCCCCATCATTACGACAGCGTAGTGGCCGCCATGCGCGCCGAGTTGGCCAAGGTGGGTAAATGACCGGAGTGAACAACCAGCCGCAGATGGTGTTGATCGACCTTGACGGCACCTTGATCGACAGTGTGCCGGACCTGGCCTATTGCGTCGACGCCTTGATGGTGCAGCTGGGTATGCCCGCGCGTGGCGAAGCCAAGGTGCGGCAATGGGTGGGAAACGGCATTGAGCGCCTAGTGAAGCGAGCGTTGATTGATAAGCTGGATGGTGAGCCTGATCAGGGATTGTTAGCTAAGGCGTTGCCCGTATATCTGGAGTTATATAAAGAGAATGTTTCTAAGCGCAGCCGCCTCTATCCGGGGGTGAGGGAAGGCCTGCAGTTCCTGCAAGATGGCGGTTACAAGCTGGGGTGTATCACCAACAAGGCGGCGGCGTTTACCGAACCCTTGCTCAAGGATCTGGGTATCTACGATTATTTCCAGATTGTGGTGAGCGGTGATACCTTGCCGGTCAAGAAACCCGACCCGCTGCCGTTGTTACATGCGGCGCAGTTTTTCAAGGTGGACCCGGCTCGGGCCTTGATGGTGGGTGATTCCATCAGCGATGTGAAGGCGGCGCGGGCGGCCGGATTTCAAGTGGTGTGCGTGACGTATGGCTACAACCACGGCCAGGATATTCGCGACGCGCACCCCGATGCGGTCATCGATTCCATGGCGGAGTTATCCGCCTTGCTCGCCAAGGCCGCATGAAGCGATGAGGGGCATGAGGGTGGCGATAATGACGAACAGACAATTTTCCTGGCGATGGTGGCGCTGAACCACCTCGAGCATTTGTCTGTTCCGTTAAATCGTTATCCCGAAAGGCACCACCATGACCCTTGAACAATTTCAATCCCTGACCGCCCAGGGCTACAACCGCATCCCGGTGATGCGTGAGGTACTGGCCGATCTCGATACCCCCCTCAGTACCTATCTTAAGTTGGCCGACGCGCCCTACTCCTACTTACTCGAATCGGTGCAGGGTGGCGAGAAGTGGGGGCGTTATTCCATTATCGGTTTGCCGTGCCGCACACGTATCGAAGTGCGCGGCAGGGATCTGCAGTTGTTGCGCGACGGTGATGTGATAGAAACGGTCAGCGATACCGATCCGCTCGCTTGGATCGAATCTTTTCATGCGGGGTATCGCGTACCTAATGTGACGGGTCTACCGCGTTTTACCGGCGGGTTGGTGGGCTATTTCGGTTACGACACGGTGCGCTATGTCGAACCGCGTCTCACGCACTGTCCCGACGCGGACCCATTACAGACCCCGGATATCCTGCTGTTGGTGTCCGACGAAGTCGTGGTGTTCGATAATCTGCGCGGCAAACTCTATGTGGTGGTTCACGCCGATCCCAGCGAGGCGGATGCCTATGGGCGGGCCCAGACGCGTCTCGACGATCTGGTGGCGCAGGTCCAGGCCGCTAACCCGCGTTATCGTGACAGCGCCGCCACCCGCGAGGTGCACGGCGAGAAGGATTTCATATCAGGCTTCACCCGCGAAGGATTCGAAAAGGCGGTGGAGCGCATCAAGGAATACATCATCGACGGCGATGTGATGCAGGTGGTGTTGTCGCAACGTCTCAGCGTGCCATTCACCGCATCGCCCCTGGATTTGTACCGGGCGTTGCGCAGCCTCAATCCTTCACCGTATCTGTTTTATTACAATCTCGGCGACTTTTACATCGTCGGTTCGTCACCGGAGATTCTGGTGCACGTGGAAGACGGCATGGTCACCGTGCGTCCCATTGCCGGGACGCGGCCGCGTGGGGCGAATGAGGAACAGGATCGGGCATTGGAGGCGGAACTGCTGGCCGATCCCAAGGAACTTGCCGAACATTTGATGCTCATCGATCTTGGCCGCAACGATATCGGCCGGGTCGCCGAGGTGGGCAGCGTATCGGTCACCGATCGCATGGTGGTGGAGCGCTATTCCCACGTCATGCATATCGTCTCAAACGTTACGGGCCGGTTGCGGGCGGGCATGAGTCCGATTGCCGCGCTGCGCGCCACCTTTCCCGCCGGCACCTTGAGCGGTGCGCCGAAGATCCGCGCCATGGAGATCATTGACGAACTGGAGCCGGTGAAACGCGGCATCTATGGCGGGGCGGTGGGTTACCTGGGCTGGAACGGTAACATGGATACCGCTATCGCGATCCGTACCGCTGTCATCAAGGACGGCCAATTGAATATCCAGGCCGGCGCCGGCATCGTCGCCGACTCGGTACCCGCCACCGAATGGGAGGAGACCATGAACAAGGGACGGGCGATCTTCCGCGCCGTCGCCATGGTCGAATCCGGTTTGGACCACAACCCGTCAATGGCGAAACCGGGGTGATGCCATGTTATTGATGGTCGACAACTACGATTCGTTTACCTATAACCTGGTCCAATACTTGGGTGAGCTGGGTGCCGACGTGCGGGTCTATCGCAACGATCAGATCTCGGTGGACGAGATCGAACGCCTCAAGCCGGACCATATCGTCATCTCGCCGGGGCCGTGTACGCCCAACGAGGCGGGCGTGTCGGTAGAGACGATCCTGCGTTTTGCCGGTAAGATTCCCATCCTCGGCGTCTGCCTGGGTCATCAAAGCATCGGTCAGGCCTTCGGCGGTCAGGTGGTGCATGCGCGCCAGGTCATGCACGGTAAGACCTCTCTGATCTACCATCGTGGTGAGGGCGTATTCCGCGGATTGCCCGACCCCATCGAGGCGACACGTTACCATTCCCTGGTCATCGCAGCGGAAACGCTGCCCGCCTGTCTGGAGGTGACGGCCTGGACCGCGACCGCCGCCGGCCAGGTCGACGAGATCATGGGGGTCCGTCATCGGGAGTTTGCGGTGGAGGGCGTGCAGTTTCATCCAGAATCCATTCTTACCCAGCAAGGCCATGCCATGCTGAAGAATTTTTTGGAGACCACGGATGCGACGCGTGGCCAATCGCCTAAATAACAGTGAATTTGTCGATTTGACTTGCTAGTAACGACTTAACTCTTGTAAGTTTTCATTATGGACATGCCAGCCGCCATCCGTGCCGTTACCGAGCGCCGTGATCTCAGTGCCGAGGAGATGACAGAGGTGATGCGCGCCGTTATGACCGGCGGTGCCACCCCGGCCCAGATCGGTGGGTTCCTGGTGGGGTTACGTATGAAGGGCGAGACCGTGACGGAGATTGCCGCCGCCGCTCAAGTGATGCGTGAACTGGTGAGCCGCGTCGACATCGCCGGCGACCACTTGGTGGATACCTGCGGCACCGGTGGTGACGCCCGCGGTACCTTCAATGTTTCCACCTGCTGTGCGTTCGTCACCGCCGCCGCCGGTGCCCAGGTGGCCAAGCACGGCAACCGCTCGGTATCCAGCCGTTGCGGCAGCGCCGACGTTTTGGAGGCCGCCGGCGTAAACATCAATCTCACACCCTCGCAGGTTACTCAGTGCGTGGAGCGCATCGGTGTCGGCTTCATGTTCGCACCCTTGCACCATGGTGCCATGAAACACGCCATCGGACCGCGCCGCGAGATGGGTGTGAGGACCATTTTCAATTTATTGGGTCCGCTCACCAATCCCGCCGGCGCGCCTAACCAGCTCATCGGCGTTTTCAGCGAGCAATGGTTGGAACCGATCGCGCAGGTGTTGGCACGTTTAGGGAGCCGTCATGTTTTGGTGGTGCACGGCGAAGACGGCCTTGATGAGATCAGTTGCGGCGCACCGACTCAGATGGCGGAACTCAAGGCCGGTACGGTGCGGCGCTCGACGCTGACCCCTGAGCAGTTTGGTTTACAACGTACTGCCATCGACGCCCTGGTCGTCAAAGACGCCGAGCAAAGCCTAAAACTGTTGCGCGAGGTGCTGGCCGATACCCCGGGCCCGGCCCGCGATATCGTCATGCTCAATGCCGGGGCCGCGATTTATGCCGCCGGGTTGGCGGACTCCATGGGGCAGGGACTGGACAAGGCACGGGAGGTGATCGCCGACGGCGCGGCGCAGCGCAAGTTGGACGAGTTGATGTCATTGAGTAACCAGTTCACACAATAAGGCCCATGTTCGTCGATGACCACCTCCAATTCCGATATCCTCACCAAGATTCTGCGTCGCAAGGCCGAAGAGATCACCGAACGCAGTGCGTTACGCAGCCTCGCTTTATTGCGCGATCAAATTGCCACGGCGCCGCCACCCCGTGGATTTGCCGCCGCGTTACGCGCCAAACTCGCCGCCGGTCAAGCGGCGGTCATCGCCGAGATAAAGAAGGCGTCACCCAGCCGCGGTGTGTTGCGCGAGGATTTCGATCCCGTGGCGATCGCCATAGACTATGAACGCCACGGCGCCGCCTGCCTATCGATACTGACCGACGCCGATTTCTTCCAAGGTTCCGAAGACTATTTACAGCGTGCGCGCGAGGCCTGCAGCCTGCCGGTGCTGCGCAAGGATTTCATCATCGACCCTTATCAGATTTACGAGACACGGGTGATAGGCGCCGATTGTGTATTGTTGATCGTGGCGGCCCTGGATGACGGACGGATGCGGGATTTGGCGCAACTTACCGCCGAACTCCACATGGACGTCCTGGTGGAGGTGCATGATGCCCCGGAGCTGGAGCGGGCGTTGGCCTTGAATACTCCGCTTATCGGCATCAATAATCGCAACCTGCGAACTTTTGAAACCTCGCTGGATACGACCTTAAATCTTCTTCAACAAATTCCCGATGATCGTGTCGTGGTCACCGAAAGCGGCGTTCATAGCCGCGACGACGTCGCCTTGTTACGCGGTAACGGCGTTAATGCCTTCTTGGTCGGCGAGGCCTTTATGCGCGCCGCCGAGCCCGGCGCGGCGCTGTCGGATTTATTCAAGAACTGACTTCCCGAAATCGGCGTCATGACGGTATTCCCCGCAAGATGATGGTGGGGAAAGAATGCTCATCTCTGCGCCCCGCCACAAATAACGCAATGCGATTTCCATCATTCCTTTCTTAAATCATACCCATTGCATCCCCATAACGCCGTTGCGCATCGTGTAGAGATTAGATGCGTCCTACATGTTGCCTTTGCAGCCGACATATGCCATACCTAAAAAGGGTTGGGGGGACGCCGATAAGTGCATAAAGGCGTAGCGGAGCTTGAAGTTGGATCTTCGCCTAAGTACATACGATACTTTATGAGAGGGGCTTATGAGAAAATCGACCATACTATGGAGTATGTCGCTGATGATGGCGGCTACTCAGGATGCGAGCGCGCTTTCATTTGGTAGTTTTGATCCGCGTGCTATGGCGATGGGGGGCGCAGGGGTGGCCTCGGCGACGAGCGCCAACGCCAGCTTTTACAATCCCGCACTGTTGGCGACGGCCCGAGCCGGAGAAGAGTTCAGTTTGGCGTTACCGGTTGTCGGCGCCAGGGTTGCCGATTCCGATCAGGTGATCAGCAGTCTCGACGATTATCAGAGCGCCCATTATTCCGATAAGTTAAGTAGCGCGATTGACCAGTGGAATAATGCATCCACACCGGCTGAATTACAGGCGGCGAAGGATGCGGTGGTGGCCAGCGGCAACGATCTGGTGCAGGCCTTAAGCGGTCTTTCCCACAAGGCGTTACAGGCGCAACTGAATGCGGGCATGGTGGTAGGTATTCCCAGTAAGCACGTAGGCGCGGCGTTTTATGCCAATGGGCGCGCGGACGGCGGTGCGCTACTGGATATCACCCAACAAGATCTCGACAATATCAATGCGGTGCTGAATACCCTGCAAAGCATCGATCTGACCGGTTTGAGTAATAGCACCGGTAATCAGTTGCCGGATCCCACCACCGGCTTGACCTCGTCGGTGGATGCCAGAGGTGCGGTGATTTCGGAAGTGGGTGTTTCCCTGGCGCGTGAATTCGCGGTGGCGGGCAATACCGTTGCCTTCGGTATAACCCCCAAATATATGAAGATAGATACCTTCGATTATCGCGCGGACGTGCAGACCGGCGATGTTACCCTCGATCAAGGCAAAAAATCCTACAGCGATTTCAACTTAGACGTAGGGCTGGCACACGACTACGGTAATAACTGGAAGATCGGGTTGGTGGTGAAAGATCTGCTATCAAAGCATTACACCACGGTCCTCGGCAATACCATACAGATTAAACCGCAGGCGCGCTGGGGTCTGGCCTATACCGGGTCCATGACTACGGTGGCCTTGGATGTGGATCTCCTGAAGAATAAAGCCGTGGGGTATGAGTCCGCCAGCCAGAATGTCTCACTCGGCGCGGAATTCAATCTTTTGGATTTCTTACAGCTGCGTGCCGGCTACCGCTATAACTTCAGCGATACCCATACCAATGCCGCGGCGCTCGGCGTGGGCCTTTCACCGTTTGGCGTGCATATGGACCTGGCTGTGGAAGGCAGCGATCATGAAGTGGGAGTCGGATTGCAGTTGGGATTCACTTTCTAAGCCGGCTTGGCGGGGTCTGCCGTGCCAAGACCTATGCGCTTGATACCCAACCCGTTCCGGTTGGCTCGATTGGAAGTTACCGCCAAGTTCACTATCATGTGTGGGTAGGTGGTGCTGCAGTGGAAAATTCACTGTTGCCATTAGAATACATATAGAGTTGGGTCATTTCCTGAACACCAGCTGTTTTGAGGCTGGTCCTTTTATTTATGGGTACGATCGATAAATTGCCAATCAGAGCAGGCGGGTTGCGTCGAGAGTTTGCGCGGCTATTGGTTTTGGTTGCAGTGAGCCTGGTAGCGGCTTGCGGCAAGCACAGTTCATCATTGGTCGATGCCGCCGGCGCAAACCAGGCGGCGATGGATGAAGGTGATATGGTGGTGGTATCTGCCGGCGATTTCATCATGGGCAGCGACAAAGTCGACACGGAAGGCCTGCAACAGCAGTACGGCTTCGAGACGCCGATGTATATCAACGAGCATCCGCAGCGTAAGGTGTATCTCAAAGCTTTCAAGATCGACACCTATGAAGTGACCAACGGGCAATACAAGGAATTTTTGCTCAAGGCCAAGGGGCGGGGTCGTGTTCCCGACGCTTGGCGCTACAACGGTTATGGTTTGGCCCGCAGCCAGGCGGACGCCATGGACGTCGCCACCTTACGTAAGGTGGCTGCCAATTACTTCAAGCTCGACATGGATACCCGTACCATGGATAAGGCGGCATTGATCGCCGCCATGTTCAAACAGCAACAGCGGATGGACAAGCGGGCGGTCACCGGCGTGAACTGGCAGGACAGTTATGCTTACTGCGAGTGGCGCGGCAAACGACTGCCCACCGAGGCCGAATGGGAGAAGGCGGCGCGAGGCCCCAACGGTTTGGAATATCCCTGGGGCAATAAGTGGGATCCCAGCATGACCAATACCGGTGAGAACGCCAACAATGACGAGGGTATCGTCGCCGTTGGGAGTTTTCCCGGTAATAAGTCGCCGTACGGCGCCTACGATATGTCGGGCAATGCCTGGGAGTGGGTGAACGATTGGTATGACGCCTATCCGGGCTCGACCTATAAAAGTGCTGACTTCGGCAAGAAATTCAAGGTCATCAGGGGCGGCGGCGGCGGGGTGGGCCACTATGCCCTGAGCTATTTTTTCCGCGGCGCAGTCAGGCAATTCGCTACCCCGGACATGACCGCGGAGGACGTCGGTTTTCGCTGCGCCAAGGGCCTCTAGACGCTGCGACTGACAGGCAGGGATAAGTGATCGGGGGAGGTGCTTGCTTAGCGGGCGCCGTGGACCACGATGGTCTTGCCCTTGGCGGCGATCAGGTTCTGTTGCTCCAGACTCTTTAACACCCGTCCCACCATTTCCCGGGAACAGCCGACGATACGACCCAATTCCTGGCGGGTGATGCGGATCTGCATGCCGTCGGGATGGGTGATGGCATCGGGT
>CAYWIQ010000091.1:0-8196 GCA_964458405.1 uncultured Chromatiaceae bacterium | reverse complement strand
TGGATTGCGAACTGGCCGGCGACGACGCCCAGGAGATCTGGCGCCTGGAAACGCCGTTCTATCTCGATCAAGAAGGCTGCACCATTAACGAACTAGAAGGCAGCGAACCCGTCAGCGAGCCGTACCATTACCCGGAATGGGATTATCAAATCCAACTGCATCGCCCCGACTGGGTGACCGTACTGGAAAAGCGCCAGGGTAAAGGCGATCCCAAGCTCATCGATGACACCTTGATCGAATACCGGCCGGTGGCCAGCCGCCTGCGACACATCATCGATGCCTTGCAACCCCAAGGTTTGATCCGCCAGCGCCGCCAGGAAGACGGCGACGAGATCGACATCAACGCCGCGATCCGCGCCATGGTGGACCTGCGCATGGGTCAAACCCCGGACACTCGCATCAACATTCGCCATATCCGCAAGACCCGCGATCTGGCGGTGATCGTTCTGCTCGATCTGTCCGAGTCCACCAATGAAACCCTGTCAGGCACCGACCGGCCGGTGTTGCAGCTGGCGCGCGAGGCCACCACCTTGCTGGCCTGGGCGTTGGACGGCCTGGGCGACCCGTTCGCCATTCACGGTTTTTCATCCGACGGCCGCCACGACGTTCAGTATTATCGTTTCAAAGACTTCGAACAGCCCTACGACGACACGGTCAAGACACGCCTGGCCGGCATGCGCGGCGGACTGTCGACGCGCATGGGCGGCGCGTTACGCCATGCCGCAAGCATGTTGGCGCGCCAATCTCAACAAAAGAAATTGATACTGTTGGTAAGTGACGGTGAACCCGCGGATATCGATGTACGCGACCCGCAATACCTGCGTAATGACACCAAGAAGGCCGTGGAAGAACTCAGTAGCCGCGGCATAATTACCTATTGCCTGACTCTGGATCCTCAAGCGGACGATTACGTCTCGCGCATCTTCGGCACCAATAACTACACCGTGGTCGATCACGTGCAACGCCTGCCGGAAAAACTGCCCGCCTTGTTTATGGGCTTGACCAAATAAATGACGCCGCGCTGAAATGACTGGACTTCATTGCGGCACTGTAGAATACTCAAAAAACAGGCTTCGCTGAACAAACGCTAATCTGGCTTTCAACCACTTGGACATTCGACATGTACAAGTCCAGATTAAATGAAATACCGACATTAAGATTGCTGTCCGGCACGGTGGCGGTGACACGCTACAATCGTGTGCGGTTGGCTCTGAAGCGCCTGGAAAATCCCATGCGCATCGAACTCCCCGGGTTACGCAGTCTGGATTTCATCCTTGAAGATCAAGTATGGGCCATTGTCGACCGCAATCTCAACGACATCCCCGTGATTGCGTGGACGGATTTCAAACCCCGCGCCTCGCTACATGAACCCGTCCACTGCACGCTGCGCATCTATCATCTCCATGCCGATGCCATTGTCGAACAGGCCCTGGAAAAACTCGACACGATCCTGGAAAACAAACTGAACCCACAGAAAACCGGCAGTAAGGCCTAGCGTGAATTAAAGCCCGCCGGCAACGAATCGCTTACAGCCCTTCACGTACCAGCAACGCCGTCTTATCCAAGGCCGCCATGGCCGCCTTGAAAATTCGTCGCGTCCCCTCTGGTTCCGCGGTCGCCTCGACAATCAGGCGCGCACCGACGCAAAGGCGCAAGGCACTCACTTCGGTACCGCCCCGCCGACCACAGGCCACCGGTTGCCCCAACTGGTAGCGCGTCGCGGCATTGGCGTCGTCATGAATCACCCCACTCGCACCAGGCATGGCATGCAGGTCGACTTGCAAGAGGCGATAGACGCGCGCGGTCTCGTCCCTGTCCAAAGGACGCGGCACACCGTTCGCGTCACGGCGATAAAGCACGAATGGAAAGATGGTCTGCAAAGAATCCCACTGCGCGCCTTGCGCCACCCCCTCCCGTTCAAGGCGCAGCGTCGGCAAGGGCTCAAAGGCCGGATCATCACGCAAACGGGCGTGAATGACATCAGCAAAGTTTTGAAGAAAATCACCCACCGCCGCTTGCGGCACGGCGCGAAACGCCCGCAGTTCCTGAAACGCCGCCTGCCAACGCAACAATAAACCGAAATTGGCGGCATCGCTTAACCTGGCCGCCGCCGCCCACTGCGGCGGCCAGTCGGCACGCAATGAATAATCGCGCAAGGCGCGCGGCATCAGCCTACCGCGCAGACGCGCTGCCGCCGCCGCGGGAATCAGCAAAACACCGGAGAACGTCGGACCACCCACGAACTTCGAGCCGGTCAAAGCCACCATGCAGCCCTGCGCCAAATAACCCCGCAAGGTCGTGGGGGCGATGCGGAACTGGCAGGCATCCACCATCACCTCCACCTGCTGCGGCCAACGCCGCTGCAAGGCCAGGGCACAGGCCGGACTGGGCGCGATCATGCCGGTTTTGGAAACGTCCACCATAGTCAGTAACACGCGCCGCCCGTCGTTAGCGGCGGTCGTCACCCATTCCGTCACCTCTGCATCGATTTCATCGGTGGCGCGCGGCGTCCCGTCTTGCCGGCGCAAGGCGACGGCGGCGACCTCCATGACACCGGCGGCGGTTACCGCTTCACCTGCGCTCACCGTTTCGCCCAAGGCGGCGCGGCGACCGAAGTGTCGGCCGGCCAAGGCCGACGGCACGCAGCGGCCGGTCTCCACACTATCCACCATCACCGCCAAACCGGGGCGCCGCTCGTCCCCCGCCATGAGCTGGCCGGCGATCAGATGCAGGTCGGTCCCCGACGCGGCGAACACCGTTTCCAATCCCGCAAGATCATCGACACCGCACAGCGCCAGCAACTCGCCGCGAATGCGCCGCAGCTCGCGGGCATAGGTCACGCCGGGTGTTTCCATGACGGCGGCCCGCATCAAGCGCTGGCGCAGGCGTTGTGCCGAGGCGAAGGCCGGCGCCGAGATAACCGATGCGGTGGATGAACCAAACGCGATCAGCCCCTCATCGGGATAGGGCGGACAACCGTAGCGATTGGTCGCCGTGACGCTATCCAAGGCGATGCGATCGTCACCCCCTTCTATCAGCAATTGCTCCAACGGCGGGATGGCGAACCACGCACGCCCCCATTGCCGCAAGGCGTTGCGTTCGTGACGCGTACTATAAAAATCAATCGCGGTCGCCATCGTCGCCATTTTCCTGAGTCACGCCGCGGCGTTTGGCCTTGATCAACATCTCGCGGAACGCGGCGAAGACCTTGTCCATCTGGGGCGGCTTGTAGGGGAAGACATCCTCGGGGTCCAAGGCGTGGACCACCGCACCGCTGTCGACTTCGAACACCAGAAATTCGCCGGCGGTCGTCTCGGCACAATCGATCACCAGATAGTCGAGCCCGACGCGCTCGGTGATCGCTTGCAGCGCCTGTTGGTGACGACGGGCGAAATCATCATCGAAGGTTTCCATCCACCGCCGCTCCTCGTCGCGCTTGACGGCGCTGTCGGCCATGCCGGCGTTGAGATAGTGAACCATCCACTTGGTGGACAGTGCCATGTGACAGGCATAGGGTCGACCTTCGATCAACACCACTCTATATTTGCGGTAAAGACCGTCGTCGCTGCAATAATCGATAAAGGGTGAGACGTAAAACTCATCGTCGCCGTTGGCGCGCAGATAACCGGCGAAGGCGGCGGCATCGTCGAGCTTACTCAGACCTCGCCCGGCGTGAGAATCCACCGGACGAATAATGATGGGAAAGTCGTGCGCCCCGAGAATATCCTTGATCGACATCTCACCGCGAGCGATGCGCTCCACGCTCGCACGGTCGACACGCACCGCGGCGGGCATCACCAGCCCGGGGACCCCCTCCAGCAATTCGCAACTCCCGGCGCGGGTCAACAGTGCGATGCGACGCGGATCGTTGAGCGCCGGGCGCGGCAATGCTTCCAGCAGGGTTGCGATGCGACGCAGAATCGGTTGATTGGCGTCACTTTCGTTAACGGCGACGAACACCACATCGTGATCGGGCAGCGGCGTCGGCAACGGCTGATCGGCGGTCACGTAGCACAATTCCAAGGTGATGTCGGAATCCTGCACCAGAAATTCCAGGGGCGCATTGCTCATCAATTCCCCCGGCGCCATCAATGCTAACACCCGCACCGCTTCGTGTTCCTCCAAGGCCGGCAGGCAATAGCATTGCTTAATCTGCAGCGCCTGCGCCTGCAGGTCCATGGCAACGTCGGGGGCCATATCCAATTGCATGATGGTCGATAAATCCATCAAGGCATTGGCATCGCTGGGATCGTTGGTGGCACGATGCACCAACTCGATCCCCATCGGCGCGAGATCGACACCGTCATAGGCCAAGCTCATCAGGTTGGCAATGCCCATCAACGGCGGATGATTATCAATAGATTGGTGTTCTTGTTCGGCTTCGCCGGATTTCATGATACCTCCCGGGTGGCGTGGTTGCAGAGTTCGGCACCTAGCGACAGTAACTTCTCGAGCATGGCGTCGAGGTCGGCGGCGCTGGTGCGATGATTGACGATGGCGGCGCGGATCGCCAGGCGGCCATCGAGGATGGTAGTGGACGGCGCGGCGATCCCCGACTCCTGTAAGGCGACAACGATGTCGCCGTTAACGCGGTCGCCGTCGGCGCAGCGGTAACGAAAACAGACGATGTTCAACGACACCGGCGCCAGCAGTTCCAATTGCGGCGCGGCGGCGACCCGCTGCGCCAGGTAACGGGCCAAGGCGCAGGTATTGGAGATCATCTCGCCCAAACGGCGGCGGCCGTAGGCCATGAGGGTGAACCAGGTCTTGAGGGCGCGAAAACCGCGCGACAGATCGGGACCGAAATCGCACGGCCACGGCGAACCGGCGGCCATGCCGCGCTGTTCACGGCTCAAATAGGCGTTGGGCGCGGCGAAGGCGGCACGGTGCAGTTCGCCGTCGCGGATCAATACGAAACCGGCATCGTAAGGTACCTGGCCCCACTTGTGAAAATCGAAGGCGATGGAATCGGCGCGCTCGATGCCCTTGAGACGCGGCGCGATATCCTCGGCCAGCACGGCCAACGCGCCGTAGGCGCCGTCGACATGCAGCCACAGTTTTTCGTCGGCGACCACGTCGGCCAAGGCGGCGAGATCGTCGATGGCGCCGATGTTCACCGACCCAGCGGTACCGGCGATAAAGAACGGCGTAAAACCTTGGGCACGATCACGATCGATGGCGGCGCGCAACGCCCCCGTATCCAACTGACCGTCGGCATTAAGCGCAATGTCCCGCAGACTGTCGCTGCCCAAACCGGCCAGATCCAACGCCTGGGCAATAGATCCATGGGCGCCGGCGGCGCAGTAGGCCGTCAAACGTATGTCACCTGAAACGCCCTCGCGCCGCACCACCTCACCCAAGACGGCACGGCGCGCCACCCACACGCTGATGAGATTGGCCATGGAGGTCCCGGTCACGAACAGTCCGCTGGCGCTGTCGGGAAAACCGAACAGGTCGCGCACCCAGCGCGTCACCTGGCGTTCCATCTCGATGGGGATCTGATCGCGGCCGCCGAGATTGGCGTTCAAGCCGGCGGCCAGCATCTCCGCCAACATACCCACCGCGGTGCCGCCGCCGTGCACCCAGCCCATGAATCCGGGATGGGCATTGCCCACCGCATAGGGCAACACGTCCTGCATAAAGGTATCGTGCAGCGTCGTCACCTCGGTGGGCTGTTCCGGCAATGCTTGGTGAAACTTGGCGCGCACTTCATCGGGGATGGGCTGCCACACCGGCCGGGTGCGGATGTGCTCCAGATAATCGAACATGTCGTCGAGCATGCGATGGCCCTGGCAGCGCAACGCCGACCAATCCGCCGGATCCAGCGAATCGCTATCGCTCACGGCTGTACCTCTTCCCATCGAAAATGGACCTCACTGTCCCGCGCGGCAAGAACCGAGGGGAGGGTTGTTTTTTTGTCGTCATGATTAATGCACCGCGGCGACTAATGTCACGCGCCGTGCCAGAGGTGAATTACGCAGCGGTTGGCTATGCCATTTCGAGCGCCAGGGAGAAATCCAGTCGTCACGATTCCTTCCGCGACAACATACTGCAAGATTTCTCGCTGGCGCTCGAAATGACACATAACCCCGCTTCCCTGGCTTTACTAAACGGATCGCTCCTCGGCCAAAGGCGTCAAGGAACAGTCGTCTCCATGGATTATGCAATCACTGCGCCAGGCTCCGCGCGCCGGCGATTTCGCCCCCCCTCACCGCGTTCGAAGCGATGGGCCGCCGGCCAAAAAGGAAGGGGCTTGCCAGCCGCGCTGAAGAAGCTTGCCGCCCTTCCCGATGCGGCATTGTCGTGGGCGCAACCCGTCGAGGCTGTTAAAATAAGCGCATGAGCTTACGCTTTGAAATCCTCAACACCCTGGGCGACGGCCAATTTCACTCCGGGTCACAGCTGGGCAGCGCCCTGGGCGTCAGCCGCACCGCGGTGTGGAAACACCTTCAGGCCTTGAGTGATCTAGGTCTGGATATCGTCGCCGTCACCGGCAAGGGTTATCGCCTGGCGCAGCCGTTGGAACTGTTGGATCACGACTCCATCGTCAATGTCTTGACTGGCGAATCACGCACCCTGCTGTCCGCGCTGGAACTGCATGCCCATCTCGATTCCACCAACAGCCACCTCGCCGCGCGGGCGGCGGGCCTGTCCTCGGGGCAGGCGTGCATGGCCGAATACCAAGCGGCGGGACGGGGTCGGCGCGGCCGCAGTTGGGTCTCGCCCTACGCCTCTAACATATATATGTCACTGCTGTGGCGCTTCAGCGTCAGCCCCGCGGCGCTCAGCGGCCTGGGTCTGGTGAGCGGCGTGGCCGTGGCCCGCGCCCTGCGTGACGCGGGGCTGCGCGACATCGGCCTCAAGTGGCCCAACGACGTCACCTGGCAGGGCCGCAAACTGGCGGGCACCTTGCTGGAGATGAGCGGTGAATCCTACGGCCCCCTCAACGTCGTGATCGGCGTCGGCGTCAACGTGCGTATGCCGACAACGGCGGGCGACCAAATCGATCAGGCCTGGGTGGACATGGAAACCGCCATGGGCGGCAGGGTATCGCGCAACGCGCTGGCGGGCCTGTTGCTGCATCATCTGCTGTTGGCCATGCACGAGTTCCAGGACCAAGGCCTGGCACCGTTCCTCCAGGAATGGCAACAGTGGGACATCGTCACCGGCAAGACCATTCGCCTGCAACTGCCCAACGAAACCCTCACCGGAATCGCCAAGGGCATAGACCGCAACGGCGCCCTGCTCTTACAATGCCGCGGCACCATCAACAGCTACATGGCGGGTGAAGTCAGCGTCCGCCTGTAACAACCGCCATAATCGTCGCCCATGAGAAAGGAATCCCGTTTGATATTGCTCGTCGACATCGGCAACAGCCGCATTAAATGGGCGAGCCTGGTAAGAGGAAAACTCGGCCATCACGGCAACGCCGAACGGGGCCAAGACCCGACGACCCTCGCCGCCGACCTGGAACAACACTGGCGCAAGATCAAAAAACCCGCCGCCGTCATGGTCAGCAACGTCGCCGGCAGCGGCTACGCCGACGCCCTCACCGCCTGGTGCAGCCAACACTGGGAAGTGGAACCGCGTTTCGTGGTTGCAACCACTAACGCCTGCGACGTCACCAACGCCTACACCCTGCCGGAGCGCCTGGGGGCCGACCGCTGGGCGGCGCTGATCGCGGCACACAACCTCAGTACCGGCCCGGCCTGCGTCATCGACGCCGGCACCGCCGTCACTATCGACGTGCTCAACGCCAACGGCGTCCACCAGGGCGGCCTCATCATCCCCGGCCTGGCCATAATGCGCCGCGCCCTGCTGGAAAATACCGAGGCATTGCAGCCCGCCACCGAGACCCCCGCCTCCGGCGATGTCAGCCTGCTGGCCCGCGACACCCAGGACGGCGTCAACGGCGGAACCTTGTATGCGCTGGTGGCGGTCATCGACCGGGTAGTCGCCGACGTACGCACAGAACTAGGCAGTGAAATGACCCGCATCATGACCGGCGGCGATGCCGAGACCTTGCTCCCACTGCTGGCCGGCAACTATCATCATCACCCGGACCTGGTGCTCAAAGGACTGGCCGCGCTCACGGAGGAATCATGAGAATATTGTTCTTGTTACTGATACTGCTCAACCTGGGCTACTTCATGTGGCAATGGCCGCAGCACACCAACGACAAGATCCTGCCCAGCG
>CAYWIQ010000090.1:1399-8234 GCA_964458405.1 uncultured Chromatiaceae bacterium | reverse complement strand
GCACGCAATGATGACAAACATTGATTCCACCTCCATAAAAATGTGGCATATACATCAGCGGTTGATTAATTTTTCATCCCTCCGCCTCCATTTATTTCAAAGCTGGATTACAATAGTTAGCGAACTGCCGGACCTATTCGAATACTGGGTAACCCCTATACAAATGGAATTCAGACATGACTTATTGTATTGCCGTGATCGTTGATGAAGGCATCTCCTTTTGTTCCGACTCGCGCACCAATGCGGGTGCCGACCAGATCAACACCTATTCCAAGATGTTTCGCTTCGGGACGGATGGAAACCGCCAGTTTGTGATTCTAACGGCCGGCAACCTCGCCACCACCCAGGCAGTGATCGACCGGATGGCCAGGGATATCGCCCAGCAGACCAAGGTCAATTTGAACACCGCGGCGGATGTCAATGAGGCCGCCGACTATGTTGGCCAGATCAGTGTGGCGCAGCAAAACAAGACCGGCGGAGGCGTTGCCTACGAGGCTTCCTTTATTCTCGGTGGTCAGGTTAGCGGCTACCCGCCACAACTGACATTGATCTATCCCCAGGGCAACCACATCAGAACATCTCCTCAGACACCGTATTTACAGATCGGGGAAACGAAATACGGCAAGCCCATCCTGGATCGCATCATCACCTGCCAGACCGACCTGCGAACCGCCGCCCTCTGTTCCCTGGTGTCGATGGATTCCACCATGCGCAGCGACTTGACCGTGGGACCTCCCATCGATATCCAGCTATACCACGCCAACAGCCTGATGCCGGGAGAGTACTACCATCTGAAGGAAGACAGTGAATACCTGAAGACCATCAACCGCATATGGCATGAACGCATGCTGGAGAGTTTTGCCAGTCTGCCGCCGCTGGCCAGTTCGCTTGCGGTAACTCAGTGAGCGGTACGCCCGCAGTGCTAGTGACCGCTACGCAGATACGCCTTTCCAGTTTTCAAATAAATGGGATAGGACTGAACGGAGAAGGTGAGACCAGCGGTCGTGAGACTGGCCTGGTCCATGCGTGTGTTAGAGCGACGCAGGAAGTCAAAGCCGAGAGTATAACCTCAAGAACTAACCAATCATGTCAAGTTGATAAATGAATTTTTACTCTGACCCCAAATATCCCGACAAAGACTATTTATACCTGGATGCCTACGAGGGCGATGTCAGAGTCTATTCGCAGAACTGGAACCGGCGTATCGAACGCCAGCTGGTATGATGTAGAGATAGCAGGCGTTTGAAGGCCACGATTCCATGAACGACAAAATCATCATCGAAGACCTCTACAAGATCTTCGGCCCCGAACCCGAGCATGCCATGCGCGCCCTAGAGCAGGGCCGTGATAAGGAGAGCATCTACGGAGAGACCCAGACCACCGTCGGCGTGCAGGGGGTCAACCTGCGCATTCGCAAGGGCGAGGTGTTCGTGGTGATGGGCCTGTCCGGCTCGGGCAAGTCCACCCTGCTGCGCATGCTTAATCGTCTTATCGAACCTACCCGTGGCCGGGTTCTAGTCAACGGCGAGGACGTCACGCAGATGAATCGCGATGAGTTGATTCGGCTGCGGCGCAAGGAGATGGCCATGGTCTTTCAGTCCTTCGCCCTCATGCCGCATCGCACGGCGCTGGAAAATGCCACCTTCGCCCTGGATGTGGCCGGTCTGGCCAAGACCGAACAGAGGCGGCGCGCCATGGAGGCGCTGGAGACGGTGGGGTTGGGGGCCTATGCCGACAGCTATCCCGATGAACTCTCCGGCGGCATGCAGCAGCGGGTGGGACTGGCCCGTGCACTGGCCACCCGGCCCTCCATCCTGTTGATGGACGAGGCCTTCTCCGCCCTCGACCCGCTGATCCGTACCGAGATGCAGGATGAGCTTCTGAAGCTGCAACGCGAGAACGCCCGCACCGTAGTGTTCGTTTCCCATGACCTGGACGAGACGATACGCATCGGCGACCGCATCGCCATCATGGAGGGCGGCGCCATCGTCCAGGTGGGCACGCCGCAGGAAATCATCGAGCAGCCCGCCGACGATTTCGTCCGCTCGTTTTTTTACGGCGTCGATGTCAGCAAGGTATTCCGGGCGCAAGATATTGCCGTCTACGACGAGGATCAGGTCGGGGAGGACGGCAAACCCAAGGGCACACCGGGAACGGTACCCGGGGAGATGCCGCTCAACGAGGTCCTGCATCACGTGGCGCATAATGAACAACCGGTGGCGGTGGTGGACGAGGCGGGCCGCTATCTCGGCAGCATCGACAAGGGCCGCCTACTCTTGACCATGGACAAGACCAGACAATGATCGATTACCGCATTCCCATCGGCGCCTGGGTGGAGACCATCGTCGACTACATACAAACCCATTTCACTGGTGTGCTCGACGGCATCTCCGCCGCCATCGCCTTTATCGTCAACTCCTTCGGGGACGCCCTGCAGGCGATTCCGCCCTGGCTGCTGGCAGCGTTCATCGTTTTGCTATCCTGGTGGCGAGTGAGTACCCGCTTCGCGCTCTTCGCCGTGTTGGCGCTGGCGCTCATTTTCGGCATGGATATCTGGGAGGAGACCGTCTCCACCCTGGCCCTGGTGATCGGCGCCAGCCTGGTGGCCCTGGCCATCGGTATCCCGCTGGGCGTGGCCATGGCGCGCAGCGGACGCATGGAGACGATGATGCGGCCGCTGCTGGATCTGATGCAGACCATGCCGCCGTTCGTCTATTTGATCCCGGCGGCGATCTTCTTCGGCCTGGGCACCGTGCCCGGCACCATCGCTACCTTGATCTTCGCCATGCCGCCGGCGGTGCGGCTGACCAATCTCGGTATCCGCCAGGTGGGCCGCGAACACATCGAGGCGGGCTTGGCCTTTGGCTGCACACGGCGCCAGTTGTTGTACAAGGTGCAGTTGCCGCTGGCCCTGCCCTCCATCATGGCGGGAGTGAACCAGACCATCATGCTGGCCCTCTCAATGGTGGTGATCGCCTCCATGATCGGCGCCGGCGGCCTGGGCAATACGGTATTGACCGGCATACAGCGATTGAACGTCGGCCTGGGTTTCGAAGGCGGCCTGGGGGTGGTGCTGCTGGCCATCCTGCTGGATCGCATCACCCAGAGCTTCGGCCGCCCAAGGCGCGGACGGACAGAAGGACTGTGGGCGCGCTTGCGCCGCCTGTTTACCGCTCGGAACCAACAAGGGGAGTAAGTGAATGAGACACCATTGGATATTCAGATTGCTATTGGGGCTGGTGCTGTTGGGCACGGTGGCAAACGCCACGGCGGAAGATAAGCATTTACGCATCGGCTGGACCGCCTGGTCCGACGCCGAGTTCGTCACCAAACTGACGGCGCGGCTGCTGGAGACACGCATGGGCTACAAGGTGGATCTCATACAGACCGACATTGCGCCGCAATACCAAGGCCTGGCCACCGGCAGCATCGATGTGATGCTCATGTCCTGGCAGCCCAACACCCATGCCGACTATCTGCGCCGCATGCAGGGCAAGATCATCAACCTGGGAATACTCTATACCCACGCCCGCCTGGGCTGGGCAGTACCCGACTACATACCGCGGGATAAACTGGACTCCATTGCGGATCTGAAGAAACCGGAGGTGCGCAAACGCCTGGACCGGCGCATCACCGGCATCGATCCGGGCGCGGGGCTTACCCGTCTTTCCGAAAAGGCGCTGAAGGAATACAAGCTGAACAAATACCGCATGCAGACCTCCAGCGGCGCCGGCATGACCGCGGCCCTGGAGCGGGCCATTCGTCGCAAGGAGTGGATCGTGGTGACGGCTTGGAGTCCGCACTGGATATTCGGCGCCTATAAGCTGCGCTACCTGAAAGACCCCAAAGGGGTACTGGGCCGTTACGAGCGGGTCCATGCCATGGCCCGCAAGGGCTTTTATCAGGACCATATCGATGCCGCATCGATGATCTCGCGCATCCAGATTCCGCTCGAGGAGTTACAGAAGGCGATGTACGATGCCCGTGAGACATCCTATGATGCCGCGGTTGGACGCTATATCAAGGCACATCCGAAACGGATCAAATACTGGGTCACCGGAGAGCTGAAGTAGACTTGTCGCTGCATAACTGTGATCTGACCCCGGTGATTGTGGCGAGATACTTTGGTTATCAATGACCGATACCCTCACTCATGTCATCGGCTTCGACGATACACCTTTTCCGCGCGATCACCGCGGCGATGTCATTGTCGTCGGGGCAGCATTCGCCGCGCTGCGGCTCGAAGGCGTGCTGACCAGAAAGGTTAGACGGGACGGCACCAATGCGACACAATGCCTGATCCGCCTCGTCACCCAATCGCGCTTCGCCGCCCATGGCCAGCTGATTATGCTGCAAGGCATCGCCTTCGCCGGCTTCAATGTTGTCGACATTCACGCATTGCACGAGACCCTGGGAAAACCGGTATTGGTGGTGACGCGCAAGCAAGCCAATCTGGCGAATATCAGAAAGGCCCTGCTTGATTCGGTACCAGGCGGCAAACGCAAATGGCGCTTGATTGAAAAGGCGGGGCCCATGGAAAACGTCGCCGGGGTCTACATCCAACGCGCCGGCATCAGCCCGATGGCGGCGCGGCGCGTCATCGAATATTTCGCCGTCAATAGCATGGTCCCCGAGCCTCTGCGCACCGCGCACCTGATTGCCGCCGGACTCGCCGGCGGCCATTCACGCCAACGGGTGTGAGCCAGCGTACGTGGCCCCTTCGGACGCGTACTGTGTTTACCTATTGTGATTCACATGCAATCAACGCCAACTTTTCGCGCCGGCCCATACGTTTGATAGCGTGCTCGCGCCGTGACGCCTCCGCGCGACTGGCGCAGCGCTCCTGATACATTAGCACCACCGGCCGCCGCCCGCGAGTATACCTGGCCGCCAGTCGATCGTCGCGATTATGTTCCGTCACCCGGCGCTCCGTATCGATGGCGATGCCCGTATACAGGCTGCCATCGCTACAACGTAGAATGTAGACCCACCACGTCACGGACACCATGAACCCCTGAGATGCTTACTCAATTTCTCGCCATCATTTTGACCGAGAGGCAAAGCACCTCAGCCTTTTGGTCAATACCCTGCATCTATCGCATACGTTGATTTTATTAACATTATCATGCAAAACGTGCGGATAGCACTGATAATTCGCCCCAGCATAAAAGCAGGGTTCCCGGTTAAGCCCGCGTTGAATGCTGTGTTGAGGCAGGCCCGGCAAAACAATGCATGGCTTGCGCGCTATCTCCCACCTCCTTGTGGATTTGGCTCAGTGATCTATATTTAGATTGGCAACAAGCGTGATCTGACCCCAATTATTCTGTAACTCTATACACCTAGAGTTATTTTGGGCTTAGCGAGAGGAGGTGCTCTATGTACAAAACCTATCTGACGCTTGAGATTTTCGCGGTCGCTACAGTCATATTTTTCGCGGGATTGTGGATCTTGAGCATGAAAACGAAAAATAAAGATAAGCACCATTAAACCTTCCCACGATTCAAAGCATAGGAAGCTTAATCGCCCTTTTGTTCAACCCTGGTGGCGGGAAGCCGTCAGCGGCCTGTTGCTTCGTCGTCCAAATCGACCTGAATTCCGCGCCACCCCCAAAATTCACCTGCTTTCTCTCCATTGACGCCCCAGCCCTGACCATCGGGCAAGCCGTCTCCGCGCCGCAGCAGCCGCCGCAGCTTCTTGAATCAAACGGTCGATTTAGATATCAGTCGAGATGTCTTTACTCCGAACCCAGATATCCTTTCCTGCAACCTTCAAAATCCAACTCATCAATTCACTATATACAAATGATTACCATTTGCCACCGACCCCTTTTATTGCAGGAGGATGGAATTCTAATTAAGGCCCAGCCTCTCATCTTATAGAATGCTAAGCCACATCGATCGGCAGTATAGTTTGTTGTAGAAACCCCTATAGTAACGGCTATGATTACAGGAAAGCCCATGGATGAGTCGTTTTGTAAGCTTAAGAATAACTGGAACGGATCTATTTTAATTACCACAAGAGATCGTTTAAATAAATCTGTCCTGTTTTTTCGCTGATAAACTGGCTTCGAAACACATATGCATGCATTGGTCGTCCAAAGCCAAGTCCTGGGCCGCACTGACTGGACTTACCGCACACCAGCATGTAATGGTAGGACCACTTAAATGGAACAAACCTTGCCTAACATCTTTCATCAACTATATCTTTAGACACCCTCATCATCGAATATTGCAGTCGAAATGTTTAGCGAACTCTGCAATGGTCTGGTGGTCACAGCAAGCAAGCGCTAGTCCGCCTCACTCCTCGGCCATCAGATCCCTGGCTCCGCAGGAACGGTACACAGCGGGCACGACCCATCGAACAGCCATGTCTCCTGAAACAAGAGCGGTGACCAATTGGAACAACCACCTTAAACAATGGAACTCTATGCACATATCTATGGCGGTGGATTTCCCATCCGCCTCCATATCGCAATGCGATCTCGGCTAGAAGATATCTCAACACGGCCTAGACCGCCAAACTCTGGCGAATTTTGTTGTCTAACCGGCAAATCATCGACCAGGCTGCCGCCAAGGAGACTTTCCCCACCGCTACCAATCCGGCCGGCCGTTAACCATTAACGTATCCCCAACGTAGTGTAGCAAGGAGATGCCGAGGTGAATGACAAAAAAAAGTCTGAATCTGTGAATTTGGATAAACGTGAATTTCTGACTGCCGTTACGACTGCGGTTGGATGTGTCGGTGCAGGCATGGTATCCGTGCCATTCATTAAAAGCCTGGAACCCGACGCCGCAGTCAAGGCGGCATCCGTAGTCACGGCAGACATCTCCCAACT
>CAYWIQ010000090.1:0-1389 GCA_964458405.1 uncultured Chromatiaceae bacterium | reverse complement strand
ACCCGGCATGCACCTGACCACCAGCTGGCAGGACAAACCTGTAATCATCGTGCATCGCACACCGAAAATGCTGGCGACCCTTAAAGAAGCAACTCCGGAACTACGCGATCCCGACAATCATGAGCCTCAGCAACCCCCTTACTGCGACAACCTCTATCGGTCGCGCAAACCGGAATGGCTGGTGATGGTGCGAGTATGCACCCACCTCTGCTGTACGCCGCTGTTCCAACCGAACAAAGGGTCGGTCGCTCCCGGCTGGTTAGGGGGCTTTCATTGCCCCTGCCACGGTTCTCTTTACGACCTTTCCGGACGGGTGTTCAAGAACGTACCCGCGCCGCGCAACATGGCCATTCCGGAATATGAGTTCGTTGACGACCAAAAGGCGGTGAAGATCACCGGCATGTGGCCCAAGGCCAAGCTGTGCTGATGCCGCCCGGTTGATGGCAGTCTGCAAGGATGAAGAGCGTATGAATACCTTCTATAAATGGCTCGACAGGCGCTTTCCCTTCAGAGAGATAGTCCATGAACACCTGACAGGTTACTATGCACCAAAGAATTTCAACTTTCTTTACTACTTCGGCTCCGTGGCGCTGCTGGTTCTGTTTATTCAGATCCTGTCCGGGATCTTTCTGCTTTCCCACTACCACGCCAGCGCCGCTCAAGCCTTCAACTCCATCCAGAGCATTATGTATGACGTCAAATGGGGCTGGTTGATCCGCTATCTCCACACCACCGGCGTCTCGTTTTTCTTCATCGCCATTTACCTGCATATGCTGCGCGGCTATCTCTACGGCTCGTTTCGCTCGCCCCGGGAGCTACTGTGGATCATCGGTTACACGATCTATCTCGTCCTGATGGCGGAAGCGTATTTCGGCTACGTCCTCCCCTACGGCAACATGTCCTATTGGGGTGCGGAGGTAATAACCTCGATCATCGGCGCTATTCCCTATGTCGGCCACTGGCTGACCTCGCTGGCCCGTGGTGGATTCGGAATCGGCGACGCCACATTAAATCGCTTCATGGCCTTCCATGTCATACTAGTGCCCCTGATCCTGATAGGCTTGGTGGTCTTGCACGTCCTGGCGCTGCACCAGGTTGGATCGAACAACCCCAACGGCATCGAGATCAAGGACCAGCGGGGGCCGAACGGCCGCCCCTTGGATGGCATCCCCTTCCATCCCTACTACACCGTCAAAGACACCTTCGGCGCCGTAGTGTTTCTATTGCTGTTCGCCCTGGTTGTGTTCTATGCGCCGACCATGCACGGCTTATTTATCGACACAGCCAACTATAGGCCGGCCAACCCTTTGCACACCCCGGCCGACGTAACGCCGGCCTGGTATCTGTCCCCCTATTACGCCATGTTGCGCGCCATCCCCAACAAGGCAG
>CAYWIQ010000089.1:0-8240 GCA_964458405.1 uncultured Chromatiaceae bacterium | reverse complement strand
GGCGTTCTCGAGGAAGGTGGCCACGTCCACTGGCAATTGGGCAATGATGCGCGCGGTGTTTTCCTTCATCGCCTCTTCCTCGACAAGGCGCAAGATGGATAAGGCCAGGGATTCGATGCTGCGGATCCGGCCTTCCCCCTGGCAGCGCGGGCAGATGATCTGGCTGTACTCGCCCAGCGACGGGCGCAACCGCTGCCGAGACATCTCCAGCAAGCCGAACCTGGAGATCCGACCGATTTGCACCCGGGCACGGTCCTTCTTGAGGGCCTCTTTGAGGCGGTTTTCCACCTCTCGTTGATTACGGGCGGGTGTCATGTCGATGAAATCGATGACGATCAGCCCGCCCAAATCCCGAATACGCAGCTGGCGGGCCACCTCATCGGCCGCCTCTAAGTTGGTGTTGAGGGCGGTTTCCTCAATATCGCCGCCGCGGGTGGCGCGGGCGGAGTTGACGTCGATGGCCACCATGGCCTCGGTATGGTCGATGACGATGGAGCCGCCGGACGGCAGGCGGACCTCATGGCGGAAGGCCGCCTCGATTTGGCTTTCGATCTGATAACGGGAGAACAGCGGTATGGCATCCCGGTAGTGCTTGACCTTATTCAGGTAGGCGGGGACCACTTGCTGCACGAAATCCCGGGCTTGCTGGAAGACCGCTTCGTCATCAATGAGGATCTCGCCGATATCCTGGCGCATGTAGTCGCGAATGGCGCGGATGATGACGTTGCTTTCCTGATAGATCAGAAAGGGTGCGGGGCGCTCATTGGCGGCCGTCTCGATGGCCTCCCACAGCCGCAGCAGATAATCGAGGTCCCATTGCAGCTCTTCCACGCTGCGGCCCACCCCGGCGGTGCGGATAATGACCCCCATGCCGTCCGGGACGGTGAGGGCGCTCATGGCTTCGCGCAATTCGCTGCGGTCTTCCCCTTCGATGCGGCGGGATACGCCGCCGGCACGGGGATTATTGGGCATCAGCACCAGGTAGCGTCCCGCCAGGCTGATGAAGGTGGTGAGCGCCGCCCCTTTGGTGCCGCGTTCTTCCTTGTCGATCTGAATGACGATCTCCTGGCCTTCTGACAACACATCCTTGATGTGCATGCGGCCACCGCCTTCCGAGGCGGAGGTTTTGAAGTAGCTGGAAGAGACGTCTTTTAAAGGCAGGAAGCCGTGGCGCTCGGCGCCATAGTCGACAAAGGCGGCTTCCAGGCTGGGCTCGATACGGGTGATTTTGCCTTTATAAATATTGGCTTTTTTTTGCTCGCGTGAAAGTGTTTCTAAATCAAGATCGTATAAATACTGTCCATCAACCAGGGCTACACGCAGTTCCTCCGGTTGCGTCGCGTTAACGAGCATCCTTTTCATGCTGTTGAATCTCTCAGGCGCACCGCTACTGCATTGCGCTGCGCAATAGGAAGCCTGGGGGAACCGAAATCAGGCAGGTTCCCATAAGGTATGGCTGGGTAAGTGTAGGACCTTTAACTGGCGCCCTGCTCACGGAGGTTTCATCACCGCAAGAGCCTTGCCTGTTATCGGCAATGTCCTGGGGATACCTCACCGGAGCAACCGGTGCATCATTGTTCATTCTTCACATAGGTCCATCACTTGAGAGCCCGTCACCTCAAGCTTTCCCATGCAGGAGCATGGCGCCATATTGTTCATCGCTCTTATCTTGGGTTGAGCGATGTCTAAACCCATCAATGTAGTCACCCACGGTTTTTCTGACCTGGGTGTCGGTTACCCTCAGCATTCCGCAAACATTCGGAATAAAAAAGGCAACTCAAGACTCTCCATGCTTAGCAAGAGTGGCGTCGTAACGGTATAATGCCCCCACCGCGTTGGGTGGCCGGGCCGAATTCATGGTCGGACCGCGGCGCGGGGATTTTCTCAGCTCAATGATTGAGAGACACCCAATTACGACGATCACCTCGCTCAAGACACGGAAATCTTTATATTCAGCATCGCACCCGGTGAAGGGGGCAATCCACCTAGCCGCGACTGTATTCACCCGGATAGACGTGGGGCTAATATATCAGCCTTGTCAATCCGCAGCAAATCATTAGTTTTTGTTCTCACTCAAGAAATGACCAAACCCGCCTCCCCGATACGGCCTGCTCCCGAACTGATGGAGATCGATTCCGCTCACCAAGGACAGCGAATAGACAATTTTTTGATCACTTATCTCAAAGGAGTGCCTAAGAGCTTCATTTATCGGGTATTACGTCGTGGCGAGGTCCGGGTGAACAAGTCTCGGATCAAACCGACTTACCGGCTCCAAGCCGGGGATTGGGTACGTATCCCACCGCTGCGCCGTGAAAATACGGCGGCTTCACGTCCTCGCCCTGGAAATAATCTGATTGAGCTGTTAAATCGCAGCATCCTCTATGAAGATGAAGGGATCGTGATCATTAACAAGCCGGCGGGGATCGCTGTACATGGTGGGAGCGGGATCAGCTTCGGTGTTATTGAGATAATGCGGGCGGCACGTGCCCAGGCACCGTTCTTGGAATTGGTGCATCGCCTGGATCGGGATACGTCCGGCTGTTTGATAATTGCAAAGAAACGTAGTGCCTTAAGACATCTTCATGAATTACTGCGTGAAGATGGTGTCCGCAAGCGCTATCTGGCCCTGTTACGGGATGAGTGGCAGGGTGGAGAACGGCGTGTCACGGCGGCGCTGCGCAAGAATGTTCTTCAATCCGGCGAACGGGTAGTGCGGGTAACCGCGGAGGGCAAACCTTCCCAAACCCTGTTTCGCCCGCTGCGCCGTTGGAAAGAAGCCACTTTGGTCGAGGCGCAGCCTTTGACCGGGCGCACCCATCAGATCCGCGTCCACGCGGCGCATTTGGGGCAGCCCATCGCCGGCGATGACAAATACGGCGATAGCGATTTTAACAAGGCCATGCAAGGGAAGGGACTACGCCGCCTGTTTCTACATGCCGCCGGCCTGCGCTTTACCAATGCCGCCGGTCGGGCCATCGACGTGACGGCCCCTTTGGATCCGGCCCTGCAGCAGGTCCTCGACACCTTGGGAGACGGCTAGCACATGACACAGGACATTCGCCTAATCGTCTTCGACTGGGACGGGACCTTAATGGATTCCGCGGCCAAGATCGTGGCCAGCATGCGCGCGGCGGGCGACGATCTCGGCCTGCCACCCCTGGATGACGACAGCCGGCGCAACGTCATCGGCCTGGGTCTCAAGGAGGCCATAGAGATGCTATACCCCGATGCTGATCTTGATGACCATAGGGCCTTTGCCGATCGTTATCGCCATCATTTTTTGGCGGAGGGCGGCCAGCCGTCGCAATTTTTCACCGGCGCCATGGAACTGGTGAAGGCACTGCACCAGCGGGGGCTGTTGTTGGGGGTGGCTACCGGCAAGAGCCGGCGCGGTCTGGTCAGGGAGTTTGCCGAGCACGGTTGTGATAAATTTTTTCATGCGACCCGATGTGCGGACGAAACATTTTCCAAACCCCATCCTCAAATGCTTCTGGACATCATGGAGGTGTTGGGCGTAGAACCCCTGCAGACCATCATGATCGGTGATACCGAATATGATCTGCAAATGGCGAAAAATGCCGGGGTGCGTTCGATCGGTGTCAATTACGGCGCGCACGAACGGCAGCGATTATTGCAGCACCAGCCGCTGGCCTGCGTCGATAGCATCGCCGAATTGGCGGCATGCTTGGATGGTTACAGTGGTGAGTAACCACAGCCGCTATACTTTTTTGGTAAATAATCACAGATAACAATAGGGACAGATCTTATGAGTGAGGATTGGCAACCACCCGGTGACGAGCGGGGCGCGTGGGAAGGTCCGGAACGACCCAAACGGACAAATGCATCATCGGTCGCGGGCGGTGATGACTCCAAAGGCGGTGAGGGTTCCTGGGAGCGGGATACGCTTTCGCGCTTGGCCTTCGCCGCGCTCAATGAGCAGCGCCGTGCACGGCGTTGGGGCATCCTCTTCAAGATTTTGATCTTCATTTATCTGTTCCTGGTCTTTTGGACCTTTCATGCAAAGCACGGCGAAACCAGCCTGGTGGAGGGCGGTGATCATACGGCGCTGGTGGAACTCAAGGGCGTCATTTCCGATGATTCCGACGCCAATGCCGACGACATAGTGGGCGCCTTGAAGGACGCCTTTGAGGACAAGGGGACGCGGGGTGTCATCCTGCGCATCAATAGCCCGGGCGGCAGTCCGGTGCAGGCGGGCTATATCAATGATGAGATAAAGCGCTTGCGCAAGAAATATCCCAAGATTCCCCTCTATGCGGTGGTGACCGATATCTGTGCCTCGGGTGGCTATTATGTGGCGGTGGCCGCCGATAAGATCTATGCCGATAAGGCCAGCATCGTCGGCTCCATCGGTGTGCGCATGAGTGGCATGACGACCTTCGGTTTTGTCGATGCCATGAAGAAACTCGGCATAGAACGGCGTATGCTGGCGGCCGGAAATGATAAGGCCATGCTCGACCCGTTCTCACCGCTGAAGCCCAATGAAGTCAAACATGTCAAAACCTTGCTCGAAACCATTCACCAACAATTCATCCATGTGGTCAAGGAAGGTCGCGGCGACCGCCTGAAGGGCGACGATCAGACCTTATTCAACGGTTATTATTGGACCGGGGAACAGGCGATGAAACTGGGGCTGGTGGATGGATTGGCCAATAGCAGTTATGTCGCGCGGGAAATCATCGGCGCCAAAAAGATCGTCGATTACACCCATCGTCCTTCGCCGCTGGAACGCATCACCGATCGCCTGGGCGTGGTGATGGCGAAGACTTTCGCCAATATCGTCGGTCTCACGGATACCAAGCTGCAATGAGAACGATTCGGTAGCGCTAAGCGGGGTTGAGGAAGTGGGCGGTGCTAATGCCGGCCCGCGAAGCGCATTGATGCTGCATTGCCAGTGAAATTAGGTAAGACTGATTAATTCGTCATTGCGGGCGAAGCATAGCGGAGACCCGGAATCCAGCGCCCATAGTTCAGGGTGATACTGGATTCCGGCTTCCGCCGGAATGACTTTCACGGCATTAATCAGGGCTTCCCTACTTAGATAAGGTCGATGCCTTCGCGGTGCAACATATCGATCAAGCGGATCAACGGGAGACCGATCAGCGCGTTGGGGTCCTCACCTTCGAACCGTTCGCACAAGGCAATACCCAAGGCCTCCGATTTGAAGGAACCGGCGCAGTGATAGGGCTGTTCACGGTTTAGGTAGTTTTCGATTTGCGCGTCGCTGAGCGCGCGGAATACCACTGTATAGGGTATGACGTCAACTTGGGCGGCGCCACTGCGGGCATTAAGTAGGCACAGGCCGGTGAGGAACCGCAGCCGTTTACCCGAGGCCAGGCGCAATTGCGCCACGGCTCGGTCGTAATCACCCGGTTTGCCGAGGATGCGTTCCTCGACGGTAGCGACCTGGTCCGAGCCGATGATCAGGGCATCGGGATATTGCGCCGCCACGGCGCGGGCCTTGGCCTCGGCCAGGCGTGCAACCAGTCGTTGCGGTGATTCATCCTGGTGGGGTGATTCATTGATGTCCGGTGCGGCGGTAATGAACGGCAGGCCGAGGCGGTTCAACAGTTCCTTGCGATATACAGAGGTGGAGGCCAGTACCAGATTCATACAATGCGATCTAAGACGGGGCGCGATCAAGTGATCTCGATGAGGGCCTCATCGGGATTGACATTATCGCCTTTGGCGACATTCACGGCGGATACCGTTCCGGCGATGGGGGCATGTACCTCGGTTTCCATCTTCATGGCTTCGGTGATCAACAGGGGATCGCCTTCTTTCACCTCATCGCCCACTTTAACAAGCACATCAACAATGGTGCCCGGCATAGAGGTGGTGACCTGTCCCGGTGACTGGGCTTTTGGTCGCCGGCTGCCCTGTACCATGGGTGTGCTACCGTTATCGCCGCTGATGATTTCCTCCAGCGTCTCGACCATGATCTCTTCCGGACTGCCGTCCACCGAGACATAGAAGGGGCGGCGGTTTTGGTTTTTGTGGCCGCTGCCGGTCACCTTGATGTGGTAAGTCTCGCCGTGCAAGGTGACATTGAACTCCACCGGCACCGCGCCTGTATCGGGGGTGGAATCACCCGCTTCCTCCAAGGGTTCGGGCACCAGGGTGCCGGCCTTGCGTTGCTCGAGAAAGTTGCGGCCGATCTCGGGAAACATGGCGTAACTCAAAACATCCTCTTCGGTTGTGGCCAGTTCACCGATTTCGTCGCGTAGCTCATGCATTTCATCTTTGAGCAAATCGGCGGGCCGGCAATCGATGATGTCCTCGTTGCCGATGGCCTGTTGGCGCACGATGCTGTTGACCGGGCCGGGCGGGCGGCCGTAACGGCCTTGCAGATAGTATTTCACTTCATTGGTGATACTTTTATAACGGCTGCCGGTCAGGACGTTGAGGACCGCTTGGGTGCCGACAATCTGGGAGGTTGGCGTCACCAGCGGCGGAAATCCCAGGTCTTCGCGTACCAGGGGCACTTCGGTCAACACATCGTTCATGCGGTCCAACGCGCCTTGTTCGCGCAGCTGATTGGCGAGATTGGAGATCATGCCGCCCGGAATCTGGTTGACTTGCACCCGGGTATCGACGCCGGTGAATTCGCTTTCGAAGCGACGATATTTTTTGCGGACCTCGTAGAAATACATGCCGATTTCCTGCAGCAGCGGCAGGTCCAGACCGGTGTCGTAGCCGGTGCCCTTGAGGGCGGCCACCATGCTCTCGGTGGGCGGGTGGCTGGTACCGCCGGAAAAAGGCGACAGCGCGGTGTCGATGTAATGGCAGCCGCTCTCGATGGCCTTGAGTTGGCACATGTTGGCCAGGCCGGCGGTGGCATGGGAATGGAGGTGGATAGGCAGTTGTACCGTGTTACGCAAGGCCTTGACCAGATCGGCGCTGACATAGGGCGTGAGCAGGCCCGCCATATCCTTGATAGCGAGACTGTCGCACCCCATGGCTTGCAACTCCTTGGCCATGGCCATGTACTGGGGAATGCCGTGCACCGGGCTGGTGGTGTAGCAGATCGTGCCCTGGGCGTGCTTGCCTGCGGCCTTCACAGTCTCGATCGCCACCCGTAGATTGCGGATGTCATTGAGCGCATCGAAGATGCGGAATACATCGATGCCGTTGTCGGCGGAGCGGTGCACAAAGGCGCGTACCACATCGTCGGAATAATGGCGATAGCCAAGCACGTTCTGGCCGCGCAGCAGCATCTGCAAGCGGGTATTGGGCAGGGCCGCGCGCAGCTTGCGCAGACGTTCCCACGGGTCTTCCTTGAGGAAGCGCAGGCAGGTGTCGAACGTTGCGCCGCCCCACATCTCGAGCGACCAGAAACCCACCTTGTCGAGCTTGGCGCAGATGGGCAGCATGTCCTCGGTGCGCAGCCGCGTGGCGATCAGTGACTGATGGGCGTCTCGTAATATGGTTTCGGTGATATAAACGCGCGGCATTACCCTTACCTATTTATGTTTGTTGGCACTTTACGTATGTGCCGGTCCTTCCGCCAGTGTCAACTATCCTACATGCCACGATGCGCGGCAATAGCCGCGCCGATGGCCGCCGCCAATTCCCGCGGTGAACGGCGCACCGAATACTCCACCAACTCCGGATGACTCTCGACAAAGCTGGTATCGAAGCGACCGGCGCGGAACTCCGGTGATTTGAGTATTTCCAGGCAATAGGGAATGGTGGTCTTGACGCCGTAGACACCCACATCGTTGAGGGCGCGGGCGGCGCGATCGAGCAGCTCTTCCCAGGTCAAGGCCCAGACGATCAGCTTGGCGCACAGTGAATCGTAGTACGGCGGCAGTTCATAGCCGGTATAGATGGCGGCATCGGTTCTCACCCCCGGACCGCCGGCGGCGAAGTAGCGGGTGATGCGGCCGAAGCTGGGGAGAAAATCATTCTTGGGATCTTCGGCGTTGATACGGAATTCCATGGCGTAGCCGCGGCGTTTGATGTCACGCTGGGTGTATTGCAAAGGCAGGCCGGCGGCGATGCGGATCTGCTCGCGAACGATGTCGACGCCGCTGATCTGTTCCGTGACCGGATGTTCCACCTGCAGGCGGGTGTTCATTTCCATGAAGTAAAACTCGCCGTTCTGATCCAGCAGAAATTCCACGGTGCCGGCATTTTGGTAATTCACCGCCTTGGCGGCGCGCACCGCCAACTGCCCGAGGGTCTTGCGCTGTTCGTCACTGAGTTGCGGAGAGGGCGCG
>CAYWIQ010000088.1:0-8276 GCA_964458405.1 uncultured Chromatiaceae bacterium | reverse complement strand
CCGGTAATGTCGATCTGGTCACCCTGGCGTTGAACCTCTATTCCCAGGGCATCCACCCCGGCCTGGATTTCAGCCGCATAGACCACGTCCGCCACATCATGGAAGAGTGCACCCAGATTCCGGTCCATCCCCGCCACCCCTACGCGGGAGAACTGGTGTTCACCGCCTTTTCCGGCTCCCATCAGGATGCCATCAAGAAGGGTTTTGCCCACCGCCAACCGGATGGCTTATGGGAGGTCCCCTACCTGCCCATCGATCCCGCCGACCTCAACCGCGATTACGATGCGGTGGTGCGGGTCAACAGCCAATCGGGCAAGGGCGGCATCAGCTTCATATTGCACCGCGAATACGGTCTGGAACTGCCGCGCCGCCTGCAGATCGAATTCAGCCGGGTGGTGCAGGGCTTCACGGATAGAACCGGCCGCGAGGCCAAGGGCGTCGACATCTATAAATTGTTCGATGAGGAGTATCTGTCCGCCGACCGACCGTACCTGTTCAAGGCCTGCCATATCAAAGAACGCAATCTGACCGCGGACGCGCAAGCGGGCAACCAGGTCGAAGTCCGTCTGGAGGTGGAACACAACGGTGAACGGCGCCAGCTGACCGGCAGCGGCAACGGCCCGGTGGAGGCCGCCGCCCGCGCCTTGGGGCAGGATGTAACCGTGATCGACTATCACGAACATGCCATCGGCGCCGGTTCCGGCGCCGAGGCGGCGGCCTATGTGGAAACGCGCTGCGGCACGGCGCCGGCGGTGTTCGGGGTGGGTCTGGACAAGAATATCACCACCGCCGCCATCAAGGCCCTGATCGGCAGCGTCAATCGCTCCGCCCGACAGAACGGCGCGGCACGGCGCGAGGACAAGGACGTTGCCTAGTGGACCGGGCACCGCGTACTGCCTTCGCGGGCGGGGGCGTAAGTCTAGTGACTTGCATTTTCCGCCCCGCTGGTTTTCAATTACCGGGCAGACCTTAGTTTAGAGCAATGGAATAGCCATGCTGATTCGTGACGACCGCTTTATCGAATGTTCCGCCGCCCCCGCGGCCGCGCTCGTCATCGCCCGTGGTGTAGCGGTAGTACGTGTAGTAGGCGTCGTCGCCAACACACCGTCGCGGGTCGGAACACAGTAAGCCAATACCAAATTCCAACAAACCCCCGCCGGTGCAGACCGAGCGGGGGTTTCGCGTTTATGGGGCCTCCGCCCGCCAAGACCGGCGAAAGACATAAGGAGAACCTCGTGGACCAACCTATCACCACAACCACCGAAACCCTCAGCGGGGCACAGCTGGTGGTGCGCCTGCTGGAACGCCAGGGAGTGCACACCGTCGCCGGGTTGCCCGGCGGCGCCATCCTGCCCCTCTATGACGCCTTGGCCCAGACCGCGTCCATCCGCCACGTCCTGGCCCGCCACGAACAAGGGGCGGGATTCATCGCCCAGGGCATGGCCCGCGCCGGCGGCGTCCCGGCGGTATGCCTGGCGTCGTCCGGTCCCGGCGCCACCAACCTGCTGACTGCCATCGCCGACGCCAAGCTGGATTCCATCCCCCTGGTGGCCATCACCGGCCAGGTACCCAAGGCGATGATCGGCAGCGACGCCTTCCAAGAAGTGGATACCTATGGCTTGAGCATCCCCATTACCAAGCACAATTTCCTGGTCAACGACGCCGCCGAACTGCTGGAGGTGATACCCCGGGCCTTTCGCATCGCCGCCTCCGGCCGCCCCGGTCCGGTGCTGATCGACATCCCCAAGGACGTGCAGAGTCAGATGATCACGGTCACGGCGTGGCCGGAAGCGGGTCGCGCCGACAGCGCGCCGTCTCCCGATACCGGGGCGATCGAAGACGCTACGCGGTTAATTAATGATGCCCACCGCCCAATCCTCTACCTCGGCGGCGGCGTCATCCATTCCGGAGCCGCCGCCGCGGCGCTTGCCCTGGCGGAAAAGGCCGGCCTCCCGACAGTGATGACGTTGATGGCGCTGGGTGCCATGGCCACGGATCATCCGCTGTCGCTGGGCATGCTGGGCATGCACGGCGCGCGCTGTACCAACCTGGCCCTGGAGGCCTGCGACCTGTTGATCGCGGTCGGCGCCCGCTTCGATGATCGCGCCACCGGCAAGCCGGCGGCCTTCTGTGCGGATGCCAAGATCATCCATATCGACATCGACCCCTCGGAATTGGGCAAGATCAAGACCGCGCATATCGGCATCGCCGGCGACGTTCTAACGACTTTGGATCTGCTGGTACCATGCGTCGCAGCACGCTCACGCAGCCAATGGCGAGCACAGGTGGCGGGACTCAAGGCCATGCACCCGTTGCGAACCCCGGACAGCGATGATCCCCGCAGTCACTATGGGCTGATCCAGACCGTGGCCGCTTGCCTGGACGACGAGGCGATCATTGTCACCGACGTGGGACAACATCAGATGTGGGTGGCGCAAAGCTATCCGCTGCGCCGACCGCGACAATGGCTGACCTCCGGCGGACTGGGGACCATGGGCTTCGGTCTGCCGGCGGCCATCGGCGCGGCCTTGGCCGAACCGCGGCGTACGGTGGTGTGCTTCAGCGGTGACGGCAGCATCCTGATGAACATGCAGGAGCTGATCACCGCGGCGGAACAACAGGTCAACGTCAAGATCATCGTCATGGACAACACCTCGCTGGGGCTGGTGTTCCAGCAACAGACCTTGTTCTATGAGAAGCGCATTTATGCCTCCCGCTTTACGAGCTCTCCCGACTTCATGCGCCTCGCCCGGGCCTGCGGCGTGCACGGTGTCGACCTCGACCGCGAGACGGATCCAGTGTCGGCCTTGGCGGCGACGCTAGCCATGCCGGGACCGGCATTGATCCACAGCGCCATCGACGTCCATCAACAAGTCTTGCCCATGGTGCCGCCGGGCGCCGCCAACCGGGAAATGATAGGAGGCTGAAACCATGATGACGGTAAATGAAACACACGATCACCCGGCACCCCGCGCCGTGCTCGAACTCGACGTCAATAATCACACCGGCGTGATGTCGCACGTCGCCGGATTGTTCTCGCGGCGTGCCTACAACATCGAGGGTATTCTATGCATGCCGGTGGGCGACGGCGCCATCAGCCGCATCTGGCTGCTGGTCAACGCCGATCGGCGCTTGGAGCAAATGATCAAACAGGTCGCCAAACTCGAGGACGTATATGAAGTGCGTCGCCACGGCGCGGATCATGGGGTGTTTAAAGATCTGGAAAGATTCTTCAATTAACCGGCGATCGAACAAAATCCGTCAACGCGACAGATTGGCAAGCTTGATGAGAGTGCGCCAGTTACGCACGGCGCACAGTTGCTACACCATGCCCCTTATTTTAACGCACCCATAGGGTCTTGGCGTTGACGAACTCCCGCAGACCGTGATGCGACAACTCGCGACCGTAACCGGAGGCCTTGACACCGCCGAAGGGTAACCGCGGATCGCTCTTCACCAGGCCGTTGACGAAGCAGGCGCCGGATTGGATTTGACGCGCCAACCGTTCACCGCGCGCGGCATCCTGCGTCCAGACACTGGCCCCCAAACCGAAACGACTGGCATTGGCCACCGCCAGCGCTTCCGTTTCGTTACGTACCCTTATCACCGCGGCCACCGGACCGAACAGTTCCTGTTCATAGGCGGGCATCCCCGGCGTGACATGGTCGAGTATGGAGGCGGCATAGAAAAAACCGGGGCCGGCCAACGGTGCACAACCGGTTACTGCCGTCGCGCCACGTGCCAGGCTGTCGTTTACCTGGGCATGTAACTCATTACGCAGATCTTCACGGGCCATGGGCGCCAATGTAGTGTGCGCATCGTTGGGATTACCCGGCTGCAATGTCTCTACTCCGCTTGTAAAGCGTTCCACAAAGGCATCCGCGATGTCGTCGACCACGATGAAGCGCTTGGCGGCGATACAACTTTGCCCGGCATTCTGGAAGCGCGACACCAGCGCGGTGTTCACCGTGGCCTCCAGGTCCGCGTCGGCCAGGACAATGAAGGGATCGGAACCACCCAGCTCCAACACGCTTTTCTTAAGGTGGGTGCCTGCGGCGGCGGCCACCTGGCGCCCGGCCGCTTCGCTGCCGGTGAGCGTCACTGCATGCACCCGGGCATCGCCAATGACCTGCTCGACTTGGGCGGCGCGGATCATGAGTGTCTTGAATACCCCGCTGGGGAACCCGGCGTCGGTGAATACCCGCTCGATGGCCAAGGCGCACTGGGGGACATTGGAGGCATGTTTGAGTAAGGCGGTGTTACCGGCGGCCAAAGCCGGGGCGGCGAAACGAAATACCTGCCACAAGGGAAAGTTCCAGGGCATGACGGCAAGCACCGTCCCCAACGGCTGGTAGGCCACCAGGCTCTTGCCGGCATCGGAGGGGATCACTTCATCGGCCACAAAGGCCGGGCCATGGTCGGCATAATAGTCGCAAGCCAAGGCACACTTCTCCACCTCGGCCCGCGCCTCACCGACCAGCTTACCCATCTCTAAGGTGATCAGGGCCGCCAATTCGTCACGAGTACGGCGCAATACCTCTGCGGCGGATCGCAATAGCCGACAACGTTTTTCCAGTGGCGTCGCCGCCCACGACGCCGCGGCAAGGGCGGCCTCGCTCAGAGCGCCTTCAAGTTGCGCCGCATCCCAAACGTCACCCGCCCAAAGGTTTTCGCCGCTGGCGGGGTTAATGGAGGTAAATGCCATATTCTTAGTATACGCCGCGACAAGACCTGAAACACCTTGACCTTGGTCAAATCTGCCGCGACAATCCTGCCGCGCCGAATAAAACGGAATGGAGCGTTCCCTACCATGAACAAACATGTGATCTGCGTCCTGGGCGGTACCGGCTTCGTCGGCCGCCACCTGGTCAATCTATTGGCGGCGGCCGGTCACCGGGTGCGCGTCCCCTCGCGCCATCGGGAACGGCATCGCGAACTGCTGGTGCTGCCCACGGTACAAGTGTTGGACGCCGATATCCACGATCGCCAAGCATTGGCAGAGGTGATTGATGGTTGCGACACCGTCATCAACCTGGTGGCCATCCTTAACGAAGCGGGTAAAACCACTTTCCGCGCCGTACACGTGGACCTCCCCCGGCAGATCGCGGGCATTTGCCGCGAAAAGGGGGTTAAACGCCTGTTGCACATGAGCGCGCTCAACGCCGACGCCCAACAGGGGACCAGCCGCTATCTACGTTCCAAGGGCGAAGGCGAGGATGCAGTACACGCCGCGGCCGACGCCGAATTGCAGGTGACCAGTTTCCGTCCGTCGGTGATCTTCGGTCCCGGCGACCATCTCTTCAATCAGTTCGCCGCCTTGTTGAAAAGGGCCCCCGGTATATTGCCGTTACCCTGCCCCGACGCCCGCTTCGCACCGGTGTATGTGGGCGATGTGATCCATGCGTTCAATAACGCGCTGGACAACAAGGCCAGTTACGGCCAGCGCTACGATTTGTGCGGACCGCGCATCTATACCATGCGTGAACTGATGGGCTACACCGCCAGGGTATTGGGGATGAAGCGCGAATTGTGGGGGCTGTCCGCCGGTCTCTCTCGCCTCCAGGCGCTGGTGATGCAGCGGCTGCCCGGCAAACCCTTCACCATGGATAATTATCGTTCCCTCCAGGTCGACGCAATATGCAAAGGTGAATTTCCACCCTTGTTCAAGCTCAAGCCGACGGCGGTGGAGACCGTGGTACCCTATTACCTGGGACGGCGTAACCAGCACGCCACATTCGACGCCCTCCGCGTGCAGGCACGCCACGATTATTAGCGCTTACGGCGGCGAGGGCGCATCTTGCGGAGAATGCCTTGCAAATCTACCAGGTAGGCGGTTCGGTGCGGGACCAGTTGTTGAGCCTGCCGGTCGCGGATCGTGACTGGGTGGTGGTAGGTGCGACGGTCGAGGAAATGGAGGGACTGGGTTATCGCCTGGTCGGTAAAGACTTCCCGGTCTTTCTCCACCCCCAGTCACACGAGGAATACGCCCTGGCCCGTACCGAACGCAAGGTGGCGCCGGGTTACAAGGGCTTCACGGTCCATGCGACTCCCGACGTCACACTGGAACAAGACCTGCAGCGCCGTGATCTCACCATCAATGCCATGGCCTTGGGGCCGGACGGCGACCTCATCGATCCTTTCGGCGGTGCCGCCGATCTTGAGCGACGCCTGTTGCGCCACGTCTCATCGGCCTTTAGCGAAGACCCGGTGCGCATCCTGCGCGTGGCGCGCTTCGCCGCCCGCTTCGCCCCCCTGGGCTTCGAGGTGGCGGAAGAAACACTGGCCTTGATGCGTGCCATGGTGGCGGCAGGCGAAGTGGATGCGTTGGTGCCGGAACGGGTTTGGGCGGAATTGGCGCGGGCCTTGGGCGAGACACGGCCGTCCCGCTTCTTTGAGGTATTACGGGGCTGCGGAGCCTTGAAGGTGTTGCTGCCAGAGCTGGATCGATTATTCGGCGTGCCGCAACCGCGCCAATATCATCCTGAAATCGATACCGGCGTCCATGTCATGCAGGTGGTGGATCGCGCGGCGCAACTTAGCGCGGATACCTCGGTGCGCTTCGCCGCGTTACTCCATGACCTGGGTAAAGGCACCACACCGCGCGAGGAGTGGCCGCGCCATGTGGGCCACGAACAACGCGGCCTGGCGCTGGTAGAGGCACTGTGCCTTCGATTGCGGGTACCCAATGACTATCGTGACCTGGCGCTGTTAACCGCCAAATATCACGGTATCTGCCATCGCGCCGAGGAACTGCGTACAGCGACCTTGCTCGATACCTTGCAGGCCCTGGACGCCTTCCGTCGCCCACAACGTTTCGAGCAATTTCTACTGGCCTGCGAGGCCGATTCCAGTGGACGACCGGGCTATGAGCTGCAGCCATACCCCCAAGCGGCGTTGCTGCGCGATGCGCGGGACAGGGCCTTGACCGTCGATGGCGGAGAACTGGCCGAGCAGGGACTGAGCGGCAAAACCCTGGCGGAGGAACTGCGGCGCCGGCGCATTGCCGCTATCCAAGCCATACACCCCGTCTCCGACATCACAGCAGACAACGACGACTCATAACGCGTTGCCGGTGGTCGAGACGATCCTAGCAGCGCATCCTCCATAAATCCCGATCATGAAGCATCTCCTCGAATTATTGTGTTTCCCTCCCGGCCTCAACATCTGTATTGCCGCAGTGAGTCTAGTGCTGGGACTGCGCTGGCGCCGGTTCGCCTTCGCGGTGCTGGTCGGGGATTTCGCCATCCTGTACTTGCTCAGTCTACCCGCGGCCGCGGTTGCACTCATGACCATGCTGCAGCCCTATCCCGCCTTGGATCCTGCGTCGATCGCTAAGTCCAAGGCCCAGGCCATCGTGGTGCTGGGTGCCGGACGTTACAGTAATGCGCCGGAATACGGCGGGGATACGGTTTCGCAATTCGAATTGGTACGGCTGCGTTACGCCGTGCGTCTGTACCGGCTCAGCCATTTGCCGCTGATATTGGTAGGTGGAACGGGTGAATTGGATAAAGGTAGAACACCGGAATCGTTGCTGATGAAACAGGCGGTCACAGAAGATTTCGGGGCGCCGGTCACCTGGACCGAGCAACGAAGCCATACCACCGCCGAGAACGCGGCCAACGTCGCCCTTTGGTTGCGCAATCACCATATGCAGCACGTCTATTTGGTGACCCACGCTTGGCATATGCCGCGGGCGATGTGGGCGTTCCAACATAATGGCATCCAAGCCATCCCCGCCCCCACAGGTTTCTTCATCGAAGATCAAAACAATCGCGATTATCGGTGGCTGCCTAGCATCCATGCCCTGGACCAAGTTCGACTGGCACTGCATGAAATCGTAGGTATCTTGTGGTATCGGCTCACCGTGACCTGAGGGGAGATTGGCAATCCCCTTCGATTGGTCGGCAGCTTTCACCCGCCAGTCTCTTCCTTTCAGCCAGTCTGCCGGCAATCGACAAGGTAAACCAGAGAAGGTATTGCCCTCTTCGGGATTTGACGCGCACCGCATCGCGCACCTCGACCAGGGCCTTATCCAAATCCTTATTTGTCGCCTCAAATTTGTACGCGGTGACCTTAAGTTGCATTTCCATTTCTCGCCACCCGGTCTCTTCCAAGGTCAACACCACTATCATTCGCGATTGCCATAGTGAAGTGTTGTTGATCCGCATGCCGAATCCTAGCGGGACCAGCGCTTACTAGGCTTATGATTCCCATCAATTGACCGGATATGCGAATAGGAACGTTCAACAACGAAGAGAAATAGCTTTAACAAATTC
>CAYWIQ010000087.1:0-8298 GCA_964458405.1 uncultured Chromatiaceae bacterium | reverse complement strand
GAACAGGTTGCCGCGTGTCCCCGCCAGCAACCGCAGCCAGGCGTATTGAATGGCGTTAGTATCCTGGAATTCGTCCACCAGGATGTGCTGGAAGCGGTTCTGATAATGGGCGAGGATGTCGCCGCGGTCGCGTAACAGCTCGTGGGCGCGCAGCAGCAGTTCGGCGAAATCCACCAGGCCGGCGCGCCGGCAGTTGTCTTCATAGGCCTGATAGATACGCAGCATCTGCGCGGTAAACAGATCACCGCGGGCATCGATGTGTTGCGGGCGCAACCCCTCTTCCTTGCGGCCGTTGATATACCATTGCACCTGGCGCGGCGGCCATTTGGATTCGTCCAATTCCAGACTTTTCAGCAAACGGCGGATCAAACGGTATTGATCGTCGGCATCCAGGATCTGGAAGGTCTGCGGCAGGTCGGCTTCGCGCCAATGGGCGCGCAGCAGGCGGTGGGCCAGGTTATGAAAGGTCCCCACCCACATACCCCCCACCGGGATCCCCAGCAATTGTTCGGTGCGGCCGCGCATCTCGGCGGCGGCCTTGTTGGTGAAGGTTACCGCCAATACGCCGTAGGGCGACGCGCCTTCGACGCGTATCAGCCAGGCGATGCGGTGGACCAGCACCCGGGTTTTGCCGCTGCCGGCACCGGCGATTACCAGTACCGGGCCGGCCGGCGTGGTTACCGCATCCCGTTGCGCATCGTTGAGAGGGTCGAGCAGATCGGAAACATCCATGACCGCATTTTACCAGATGCGCATCCGCGGCTGGGTGGTGTACTCAAACGGGGGTTTGGCGAATATCGATGTGGCGGGGTTGCGACTTGATCCTATCCAACCAGGTCAGAATGTTAGGAAAGCCGTCGAGTTCGAAGCCGCCTTCGGGCGCCACGTGGGTGTAGGCATACAGGCCGATGTCGGCGACACCATAGCGATCCGCAACGAAGTAATCATGGTTTGCAAGGTGCTGTTCCATGGTCTTTAGGGCGGCGTAGCCGGGTTCGCGCCTGCGGGCCAGCTCGTCACGGTATTCTCGTTCCTTACCCAACAGGTCGATCCAATAGCGGGACGTGGCTATATAGGGTTCGTGGCTGTACTGTTCGAAGAACATCCATTGCAGCACCTGCGCGTAGTGCCAGGGATCGCGCGGTAACAATTCACTGTCGCGGGCCAGATAACATAGGATGGCGTTGGATTCGCTCAGATAGGTTTACGGACCGATCTCCAAGAGCGGAATGCGTCCGTTGGGGTTCTTGGCGAGGAAGGCCGGGGTGCGGGTTTCCCCTTTGAGGATATCGATGTCGACGCGCCGGTATGGAATGTCCAACTGTGCCAGCAACAGCCGGACCTTATAGCTGTTGCCGGAAGGAAGAAAATCGTAGAGTTTCAACATGACGCAGGTATGCCCTAGCAGGGAACAAGCCCTCGATTTCGGGCACAATTGTATAAACTAGGTCGAGTAAGCAAAGTGACGACGGCGGTCGCGCTTCGTACAGGGAGGGCCATCCATGACGAAATCACGGGCGTTTGTAGCCGGCCTGGGTTTGATGCTGTTGGCGGTTGTCGCGCTTCCCGTGGCAATGGGTTCCACCGATACTCTGCGTTGTGGCAATCGCCTGGTCTCGGTAGGGGATAATAAGGCGGAGGTGTTGATCAAGTGCGGTGCACCGGCGTGGAAAGATACCTGGACCGATAAGTTGATCAGCAACGTCAACACCCCCGGCGAGCTGCGGGTGAACGTCGAGCGCGAACGGTGGGTATACGATCTGGGGCACCATTCATTCCTGCGGTTTTTACTGTTTGAGAACGGCAGGCTGGCCAGGATCACCACGGGTGACTATGGTTTTGCCGGCACGCCTTCCGCCAAACGTTGCGACAGCGGTGAGCTCCAGACGGGTATGAGTCAATATGAAATCCAACAACGTTGCGGTGAACCGGTCTTCAAGGATAGCCGCGAAGAAGAAAGGCTCACCGCCGTGGACGAGCACGATAGCCAATTGACCGTAACTCGCATAGATGAATGGACCTATAATTTCGGGCCCAATCGATTTCTACGCATCTTGACATTCGAGAACGGTGAACTGGTGAAGGTGGAAACCGGTGACCGCGGATTTTAAGCCATAATCATAAGCGGCCAAGCACGAACTATTGCTGGCCCGAACCTGCAATTTTTATCGGGTCGCGAGCCAGATACCACTCCGTGAACTGGTCGGCAAGCAAGGGCCTGGTGTACAGGTAACCTTGGCCGATGTTGCATCCCAGGGCTTTGACCATTTGATGCTGGGCGTCGGTCTCTATGCCTTCGGCAACGGTCTTTAACCCCAGTTCACGGGCCAGGGCGATAATGGCGGTGGTGATTGAACGGTTTTCCGCCTCGCTGTCGATGTCTTCAATGAAGCTGCGGTCTATTTTCAATTCGTTCACAGGAAAGCGCTTCAGATAGGAAAGTGACGAGAAGCCCGTACCGAAGTCGTCAATGCTGATGTGGAATCCGACGTCGTGCAGTTTGTTGAGCATGCGGCTGGAGTTTTCCACGTCCATGAGGCTGCTTTCGGTAATTTCGATACACAGTCGTTGTGGCGGGACATTGGCCAGAGAAGCGATGCCCATGATGCGGGAAAAGATGTTGGGTCGCCGGAAGTGGCGGGCCGAGATGTTTATGCTGACCCAAAACTCCGGTAGCCCGGCCTGATTCCAGACGCGTATCTGACGGCAGACCTCGCGGATCACCCAGCTGTCGATTTCGCTGATCAGTCCCGATTCCTCGGCGATGCCGATGAATGTGCCGGGCGGTATCACCTTGCCTTCGTGCCGCCAGCGCAACAAAGCCTCCACCCCGAGAGGTTCGTTGCTTTCTAGGTCCATTAACGGTTGATATTCTAAAAAGAGTTCGTTGTTGGCTATCGCCTGGCGCAGAGCCCGCTCTATGACCAGACGTTGGTTGATGCGGTCGGCCATTTCCTTGGTGAAGAACATATAGGTATTTTTCCCTTGTTCCTTAGCGCGGTACATGGCGGTGTCGGCATGACTCATTAGAATTTTTGGATCGGCGGCATCGTCAGGAAACAGACTGATACCGATGCTCGGCGAGATGGTGAAATCCTGGTCCTTTAGTCTAAAGTTGGTTGCAAAACTTTCGATAACCCGCTTGGCAATGATGGTTGCGCCGTCGCGATTTTCCGTTTCGAGCAGCATGACGAACTCGTCGCCGCCTAAACGTGCGATGGTGTCCGCTTCGCGAATGCAACCTTGCAGGCGCGCGGCGGCTTGTTTAAGCAATTCATCTCCCTCTTCGTGGCCGACGGTGTCGTTCACCGTTTTGAAGTTGTCCAGGTCGATAAACAGCAAGGCAAGTCGGCTTCCCGCACGCGTAGACCGTGCTAAGGCCAGTTTCAAATGTTCATTGAATATTGAGCGATTGGGGAGGCGGGTCAACTCATCATGAGTGGCGAGGAATTCCATGCGCTGACGGGATTCATTGATGAGAGTGATGTCACTGAAAATCCCCAAGTAGTTAATGATCTTGCCGTCTTCATCGCGTACGGTGTTAATGGATAGCCATTCAAGGTAAAGCTCCCCGTTCTTGCGACGGTTCCAAATTTCACCCTGCCACCAATCGCGGGCCTGCAAGGTTTCCCACATTTGTCGGTAGAATTCCGGTCCTTGTTTACCGGACTGTAGCATAGCGGGGGATTTGCCGATCGCCTCCTCCCGGCTGTAGCCGGTGACCGCAATGAAGGTGTCATTGACCGTCAGGATCTTCTGATTTTCATCGGTGATGATGACGCCTTCAGCGGTTCGATCGAATACGCGGGAAACCAGACGTAACTGTTGTTCGGCATGTTTGCGGTCGGTGATATCCCGAGACGAGCAGTACAGCAACGTTTTGTCGTCGAAATGGACGCCGACCGTGCTGATCTCGACATCGATCAACGATCCGTCACGGCGGCGATGGCGCGTCTCAAATACCGCGCGTTTATTGATGAATTCCGGCATGCGTTGTTTTATTTCTTCTGGAGAGAACTGCGCATCCCATTGGGTGACGTGCATCTTGAGGATTTTGTCGCGACCGTATCCCAGCATCTCGCAAAATACGTCGCTGGCCTCGACGACATTACCATCGGTATCCAGGATATGAATGCCGTCGTTGGCGGTGCGTAGCAATAGTTCGTAGCGACGGTTGATGTGGTCGAAGGATTCTTTGCCCGATTTGGGATTAGTGTCTAAATCCTTCTGAGATACGAAATAGAATATTCTCAAGATATAGATCAGGGCGATTATCGCCAGCACAACGCTCAAGGTTCTGGCTATCTCCACCGGGAAATGGAAGATCGTGACGAAAATTTGATTGTTGAGATGTGAACCCGGAAACCATTCGCTGGGGGGGGCGAATAGACCCTCTAGTACGCCGTAGCAGACCAGCGATATGCCGAGTACATAGAAGGCTATCTTGACCATTTTGTTATTGGATTGGACTAATTTGGCTTTTACATAACGATCCCAGTAGATAAAGAAGGCGATGCCGGACAACACGGCCCCGCTGAAGCCGAAAATATATTGAGAAAGACTGACAAAATCCTTCATGCCATGAGCGGAAATGGCGGCGCCGAAGGCGATGACGCCGAACATGAAAAGGTAGATCCACGGCGCCAACAATTGATTGGGAAAGGCTGCGAATGCCTTGGCACTCAGATTGGTGCGGATTAGGCGTCGACCGAATTCAAAAAGGAACAGGTAAGACAAAAGCAAAATATACGGCTCGGCCGTTTCGAACAGCGGCATGGGGCCATGCATCTCGCGCCATAATTCCATCCATTCGATAAGGCCGTGAATTAGGCCGAACGCCCCTAGGAAGCGGAGTGTCCTTGCAAAGCTGAATTCATCCTCGCGCTTGGGCCAGACCAATACCAGTAACCCGAGAAACAAGAAGGATAAACCAATAAATTGCAGAATAACGTCCAAGAATTCTCCATAATATTCATTGAGTTGCTCGCGGGCAGGAGGTTGCTTCACCGTCGAACCCCGCCGCAGGCGGTCATAAGGGATGTAACGGCTTGATCAATGGTGGGGTTTAGTTCGGGGCGGGCAAAAAATGTGTATTTTCAGGATGTAGAGGCACGGGATGCCCTGTTGTTCCGCGATCGTCTGGGTGCCCAGGGTAGGCGATGGGTTGGCGATTCTCGGGGCGCGCTGTGTCTACTGGTCGTCGGTCTGTTCAAATTTTTCCGCGGTCTCCATCCACAGGGCGTTGATCAAGCCGAAGGCCAGGGCCACGCCGATGCCCAGAATCCAAGAGAAATACCACATGTCGTACTCCTTTCAATACAAGGTATGGCTGCCGTCGCGGATGGTCTGGGTGGTGATCCTGCCACGCAGCACCCTATAAACCCAGCTGGTGTAGGCGATCACGATGGGCAAAAATACCACCACCACCCAGAACATCACCTGCAAGGTGCCGTGACTGGATACCGCATCCCAAGCGGTAAGGCTGCTGTTTGGGTCTGACGACGACGGCATGACGAACGGGAACATGGACATGCCGGCGGTCAAGATGACCCCGGCGATGGCGGCGCCGCTGGTGAAGAATGCCGTGCCTGCCTTGCCCATGCGCGACAAAAGGATGGTGGCCAATGCCCCCAGGAGGGCGAGCAGCGGTGCCAACGACATCCAGGGATAGGTGACATAATTGCGCATCCAGGCACCGTGTTCCCTGACCACCACCTTCGCCGTCGGTACGATGACCTCATTCGCCGGCGGCATGCTGACGATGCGGTAACCCTCTATGCCGCTGGCCAGCCATATTCCCGCGGCGACGAAGGCCACCAGCATCACGATGGCCATGATTTGGGCTGTCGCTACGGCGCGCTGGTGAATCGAGCCGTCGGTACGCATCTGCAGATAAGTGGCGCCATGCATGATCAGCATGGCAAGGCTAACGACCCCGCACAGTAAGGCGAAGGGGTTGAGCAGCTGCCAGAACGATCCGGTATAAAACACCCGCATGGTATCGTCGAAATGAAACGGTACCCCGAGCAGTAGATTGCCGAAGGCGACGCCGAATACCAAGGCCGGCACCGTGCCGCCGACGAACAGTCCCCAGTCCCAGGCGGTGCGCCAGGTCGGATGGGGCAGTTTGCTGCGGTAATCGAATCCCACCGGCCGGAAGAACAGGGCGAACAATACCAGCAGCAAGGCGATGTAAAAGCCAGAAAAGGCGGCGGCATACACCAGCGGCCAGGCGGCGAACAAGGCACCACCGGCGGTAATGAACCACACCTGATTGCCTTCCCAGGTGGCCCCCACCGAGTTGATGATGACGCGCCGTTCATCGTCATTCTTTCCAAGAAAGGGCAGCAGCGTACCGACGCCCATGTCAAAGCCGTCGGTCACGGCAAAGCCGATCAATAAAACGCCGACGAACAGCCACCAGATCACTTTGAGGGTTTCATAGTCGAATATCATTTCAAGGCTCCATCTCCGGCCGTGTTCATTGGCCGCTGTTCAAAATGGTAACGGCCGGTGCTAAGACTACTGGGGCCCAGCCGTGCGTATTTGAACATCAAGTACAGTTCGACGATCAGCAGCAGGGTGTAGAAGCCTATAAAGCCGGCGAGGCTGAAGTAGAGATCGCCGTTGGACAGGCTGGATGTGCTGAGGAAGGTCGGGAGGATGCCGCTGATGGTCCAAGGTTGACGGCCGAATTCGGCGACGAACCAACCGAACTCCGCAGCGATCCATGGCAGGGGAATGCTGTATAGCGCCAGCCTGAGCAGCCACGGACGATCGCAAGAGTGTCGTGAAGCGCACTGATAGAACGCCGCGCCGAACAGGAATAGGAAGAAGAATCCCAACCCTACCATGACGCGGAACGACCAGAACATGGGGGCGATGGCGGGCACGGTATCATTCGCCGCTTCATTGATCTGTTGGGGCGTGGCCCGCGTCGGATCGTCGGTGTATTTCTTCAGTAACAGGCCGTAGCCAAGATCCTTTTTATACTCATCGAACACTTGGCGGGCTTGGGGCGTGGCCATACCGTGTTTGATGTCCTGCAAGGCGCCGTAGGCCAGCATGCCGTTTTCGATACGGTGGCGATTGGTATTACGCAGATCGACTATGCCCTCCACCGGGGTATCGGTGGAGCGGGTCGCGATCAGGCCCAGGACATAGGGAATGCGTAGTGCGAAGCGGGTGGTTTCGGTCTTTTCATCCGGGAAGCCGAACAAGGTGAAAGAGGCCGGTGGTGGTTCGGTATGCCATTCGGATTCGATGGCCGCCAGTTTCATGCGTTGGACGTCACCGGTGACGTAGCCCGACTCGTCGCCCAATACCACCACCGATAGGCTGGCCGCCAGGCCGAAACCGGCGGCAATGGCGAAGGACCGCTGGGCAAAGGCGCGGTCGCGACCCCGCAATATGTAATAGGCGCTGATACCCAGTACAAACAGCGACGCGGTGACATAGCCCGCCGCCACCGTATGAACGAACTTGACCTGTGCCACCGGGTTGAAGATCAGGTCGGTAATGCTGGTCAGTTCCATGCGCATGGTTTTTTCATTGAACACGGCGCCCACTGGATTCTGCATCCAGCCGTTGGCAATGAGGATCCATAGCGCCGAGAGGTTAGAACCCAGTGCCACCAGAAAGGTGACCAGTAGGTGCTGACGCTTGGATAACTTATCCCAACCGAAGAAGAACAGGCCGACGAAGGTGGATTCCAGAAAGAACGCCATCAACCCCTCGATGGCCAACGGAACACCGAAGATATCACCGACATAGTGCGAGTAATAAGACCAGTTGGTGCCGAACTGGAATTCCATGGTGATGCCGGTGGTCACCCCCATGGCGAAATTGATACCGAACAACTTGCCCCAGAAGCGGGTCATGTCGCGATAGATCTGCTTGTCGGTCATTACATATGCCGACTCCATGATGACCAATATCCACGACAGCCCAAGGGTGAGCGGTACGAATAGGAAGTGATACATCGCCGTGGCGGCGAATTGCAGTCGTGACAAGTCTACGAGTTCAAGGTTGGGGTGCATCGCAGGTATCCTTTGCGCTACAGGTTGAAACAGAGGTTGGCGTCAGCAGGCCATCGGCGACCTGCTGGGGATTGAGGTTGACGGGGTGACTGAACCAGGCGAGCCAGATCAAATACAGAATTACGGCCTTGATGACCAGCAGGCCGGCGAGATGCCAACGTAATGGATAGCGTCGGTGTTGGGACAATAGCAGGGTGCCCAATTTGGTCAGCATGTCTGCCTTTGTGTCGATCTCGGGCGCGGCTTCATGAACGATGTA
>CAYWIQ010000086.1:0-8300 GCA_964458405.1 uncultured Chromatiaceae bacterium | reverse complement strand
ATTGCCAGCGGTGTTTCACTGGGGAGGGTGCCGCAACCGATCAGTTGGGTGCACACGGTGGCAAGCAACATTCCTGCTATTTTTGTCGCCGTTTTCATGGTTGGTTACGGGCGTCCTTGGCAGAGGGTTAATCTATGCGGTTTTGCACTCCATGCCCGTGTACTCGTTTCATCGGTATTGCGGTCTGATCAGCGTTTTCTTCCTTTTGCCTCTTCCGTTTTTGATTGCTGGTGTTCGGGTTTCGGCTCTTCAACTTCGATGTAGAAGTGCGGGACTTCCGCTACGGTCTCTTCCTCGATAAAGAATTGCGGCACTTCCGATATGTCCTCGTTCTCGACAAAGAACTCCGTCATGTCCAAGGCGGCGTTTGTTGCTTTGTGGTCAAAATCTATTGCCATTGCTTCACCTCTACCATACCAGTGTGCTATCCGAGCCCGGTTTAGCGGGCGCTCCTACACCCCTGTATCGCCACGGTCACCAACTTCTCCACCATGGTTCGGTCGACATTGAAGCGAGACGCGGCCAGGGAGCAGGCCGCAGCTGGTGAGTCGCCCGTGCCGATCAAGGAACGGGCCAAGGCAACTGCTTGGAAAACCTGCTTTTCCACCGTCGGTGTGAATTTCATAGCTGCGTACAATCGCTTTGTCCCATGAGATTTCCTTCCCATTCGCCTCCATCCTGAATTCAACGATAAGTACTTCCAGCGGCGGGTACCTTGAACGGGTGCACATATCCATAAATGTCTAATCCTTTTCGGGGTTGTGCCTGTGGGAGGGATTTGGCGGGTCGGAGGGAAGGGGGGGCGTCATGCCTACAGTGGTGGTTTTTTAATGATCAATTCAGCTCGGCTTCAGTGATGTTTAACCTTGCTTTGCTTTAATTTACCCAAGCCTGCAGAGCAGGATTGGATTAAACAGCGAGGTTACGATCATGAAACATCATCCTGAAATATCTTATGACGTGGAAAACGTTGGTTGGTTCGACAGCGCCTTGCGCGGCTCATTGGCCACCGCACTCGTCTTGGGGGTGTTGCTGATTCCGTCGGTATCCTCCACCACGCTGGCGGTCATGACACTCATCGCCATTTACGCGGGCTTGACGGCCTTCATCGGCTGGGATCCGCTCTATGCACTGATGCAAGGGCCCCGCCAGGTTTCACAGCAACAAGCGTCGCAGCCGGTTGCTGTCGTGCCTCAAGTGGCTAAGCGCGACGAGCAGCAGCACGATGACGATTACAAGAAGGCGGCTTGAACTATAGCGGTTAGTAGAAAGGCAGGTGTTACGCGGACTTCCCCCCTCCCCCCTTTTCCCCGTTCGCGTACCCTGCCTTTCTCTTTTATCTCGTTGTGATAGCCGACCGCGTTAGGCGCGAGACCCTTCGTACCAGCCGCGCGAATGATTGACCATTCTCACCACCAGCAGCATCACCGGGACTTCGATTAGCACACCCACCACCGTGGCCAAGGCCGCACCGGACTCGAAGCCGAACAGGCCGATGGCGGTGGCCACCGCCAATTCGAAAAAGTTGCTGGCCCCGATCAAGGCCGAGGGGCAGGCGATGTTGTGTTTCTCGCCGACGCGACGATTGAGCCAATAGGCCAGTCCGGAATTGAAGAACACCTGGATGAGAATGGGCACGGCCAGCATGACGATGACCAGTGGTTGTTTGAGGATGGCCGCGCCTTGAAAGGCGAACAGCAGCACTAGCGTCACCAGTAAGGCGGCAATGGACCAGGGACCGATGACCGCCAGCGCCGCGGCGAACGCCGCCTGACCTTTGCGCAGCAGCGCGGCGCGCCACAACTGGGCGAGAATCACCGGGATCACGATGTACATCACCACCGAGGTCACCAGGGTGCCCCATGGCACGGTGATGGAGGAGATCCCCAGCAACAGACCGACGATGGGGGCGAAGGCGAAGATCATGATCGTGTCGTTGAGCGCCACTTGCGACAGCGTGAAATAGGGATCGCCGTTGGAAAGCCTGCTCCACACGAACACCATTGCCGTGCAGGGGGCGGCCGCCAGTAGGATCAGCCCGGCGATGTAGCTGTCGAGCTGGGCGGCGGGTAGATAAGGCGCGAATATGTGGCGGATGAATAGCCAGGCGAGAAAGGCCATGGAAAAGGGTTTGACCGCCCAGTTCACCACCAGGGTGACGCTGATGCCTTTCCAGTGGGCCTTCACCTGATGGAGCGCGCCGAAATCGATCTTGACCAGCATGGGGATGATCATCACCCAGATCAGCAATCCGACCGGGATATTGACCTGGGCGACCTCCATGCGGCCGATGACATGGAATACGCCGGGCAGCATTTGACCGAGCACGACGCCCGCCACGATGCACAATACGACCCACAAGGTAAGATAGCGCTCGAAAAATCCCAGCGGGGCGGCGGACTGCTGGGCGGCGACCGGGGATTCAGTGCTCATGGCGTCACGCATCCTCGCTTTGCGGGTTGCCGATAGCGTCCAATTCATGCTTGAGCTGGGGGGTATCGAGTTTATCCAGGGATAGATCCGCCAGGACGCGCACCCGGTCCATAATTTGATGGAACACCTTGGTGAAGGCGCGGCGCTTTTCCTCATCGCTGCCTTCAACCGCGGCCGGGTCCTCGAAGCCCCAGTGCGCCGTGAGCGGGTGACCGGGCCATACCGGGCAGACTTCTCCCGCGGCGTTGTCGCATACCGTGATGATGAAATCCATATGGGGAGCGCCTGGTTGGGCGAATTCGTCCCAGCTCTTGCTGCGCAGGTCGGTCGTAGGGTAATCCAGCTTGGCCACTTGTTCGATTGCGAAGGGATTGACCTTGCCGGTGGGGAAGCTGCCCGCACTGTAGGCGTGGAAACGGCCGTTGCCCAGGGTGTTGATCAGGGCCTCGGCCATAATGCTGCGCGCCGAGTTGCCGGTACACAACACTAGTACGTTGTAGGTCTTGTGGGTCACGATGGGGAGTCTCGCTATAAAGTGGGGTTAACAGCACTTTTCCTTGGCGGCGCTATTGTCACGGGGTGACGGTGTGCAGCATTGCGCAGCGTTTTCCCTGTGAGCGATCGTCGCCGAGACACAACAGGCGTTATCCTCCGGCTGCGACGCGGCGCCGAACACCGGGATGCTGCTCAGGGTATGGAAGGTTTCCCAAGGTATGCCCTGGGGATCGTTTGTCCAGTATTTGTCGGAGACGGCGTAGCAGCAGGCTGTCCCCTGTTCCGTGGTGAAACCGTCTTGCAGGTTGTGTAACCGCCCATTCATTTCAGCCAATTCCTCCGCGTCTTCGACCTGCATCCCAAGATGATTCAGGCCCAAGCCATCGCCATGCGTCGAAATGGCGAAGTTGACCCGCGGATCGTCCAGCATCCACTTGGCGTAGTCATCCTTGGCGACGCTGGGCGCGGTGGCGAACAGGGTCGAGTAAAAGCGGATGCCTGCAGCCAGATCGGCGACGGTGAGATGAACATGGAGACGTTTCATGGAGTGTGCTCCTTCAAGGCTTGGGTGAGTCCGGTGCGCACACCGGTAAACAGGGTTCGCCGCCGCAGCAATTCTCGGTGAGAAAGGCGATCAGCGCATTCATGGTCGCAAAGTTGGCCGTGTAGATGATGAAGCGGCCCTCTTGGCGTGAGCCGACCATGTCGGCGTGCGCCAGCTCCTTTAGGTGAAAGGACAGAGAAGAGGGCGGAATGCCGGTGGTTTCGCTGATCTTCCCGGCGGGCAGACCGCCGGGGCCCGCCTCCACCAGGGCGCGAAAGATCGCAAGACGTGACTCTTGGGCCAGCGATGACAAGGCGGACAGGACTAATTTCGTTTCCATATTTCGATTATTATCGAAATATGGAAACGAAGCAAGAGGAGATTAATAGGCTGGAGGGAAGGAGGGGTAAATTAATAACTTAGTAAATACGATGCAACGCCCGAAGGGGAGGAAAAATGAGAACGAAACAGATGCCGAAGATGGCGAACAGGGATGCGGGTCTGCATAGAGTGGGCGCAATAAGAAGACCGCCAAAGGGCGGTCCGTTTGTGTTTACCACTTACAGTGTCATTGAAAGTTCTTACGCTGTTGCTTGGTGCGGGCATAAAACAGCCAGGCAATGGTAAGTGCCACCAAGACCAGCTGCAGGCCGAGGCTTTCCAAGGTGGGATAGATCCCCAATAAATGGATCTCGGGGAAGTTGATCGGATCAATGCGCAGTTTGCCGGCCTCTTGCAGGGCGGCGATACCCTTGCCGGCGAACACCACTGCGAGGATGGTCAATAAGGCGGCATTGGCGCGGAAGAACAGGCGCAGGGGCAACCTGATACTCAAGCGGAACATCAACCAGGCCATGGCGAGGAGCAGCAGGGCCGCACTGACCATGCCACCCACCAGATAACTGTAATTGGCCGGGTCGCTCTGTAACCACAGCGTCTCATAGAACAAGACGGTTTCCGCCACTTCGCGATAGACCGCGATAAAGGAGATAAATACCAATCCCCATACCGCGCCGGTGGACACGGTGTCATGGATCCGCCCGTGGATGAATGTCTTCCAACGATCAGCATTACTGTTGTTGTGCAGCCAATAGCCGACATACAACAGCATGGCCGCGGCGAACAGAGCGGTGAAACCTTCGGTCACGGTACGGCTGACGCTGCTGTAGTTGATAATCTCTTTGGTGACGTACCAAGTAACGATGCCGGCGAGCAGCGCCGCGATCCAGCCCATATGCACATAGACGACCGCGTCGCGGCGGTCGGTCTTGATGAGGAAAGTGATGATGGCCGCCAATACCAGGATGGCCTCCAAACCTTCCCGGAGCAGGATAATAAAGGCGCTGGTGAATCCCATACTGGGTGAGAGATTCCCGCTGCTCAAATCCGATTCCGCCTTGTCCAACAGCTTTTGAATCGCCGCCGCCTGACTTGCGATCTCTAGAGGCGATGCGCTGCCAGCCTTGAGGGCTTGGCGGTATTGGGTCATAGCGGCCTCGACGCTGCGCTTGAGATTGGCATCGACGGCGCTCAGCGGCGTTTCCACCAACTCGAAACCTTCTAGGTATGAGGACACCGCCAGTTCGTAAGCGTACTTGGTATCGCCGCTTTTATAGGCGCCGACGCTGGCCGCCAGCTTTTGGCGAGAGATATCCAAGGGTTTGGGGGCGTTGAGCGCGACCATGTCCGGATGACTGCGTAAATAGGCCAGCACCGCGATACCATCGTCACCGTATTGAACCGGAACGGCCTGGGTCAAGGCGTTGAGGTTGGTAAACGCATTGCGGTATTCGGGGGCTTGCCACAACGTTTCGCCGCGGGCACGTTCCGCATCGGTGGCGAAGAAGTTGCTCACGTAGAACGCCAACGCCCAGCGTTGAGATTCGCTCAAATCGGTGAAGGCGCGCATGGGGGTGTTGTGGATCCCAAGCGAGATGGTGCTGTACAGGCTATAGATACTGCGTTGCCCCTGGCGATTGCGGTCGTGAAAATTGATGGGTTTGGGATCCAGTTTCGCAGCACGGGGACCATTACCGTAACCCGAGGCACCGTGGCACTCGGCGCAATTTTTGGCGTAGAGGGCTGCAGCGCTTTTCAATGACGGTGGGGTGGAGGGCGCCACGGGGACATGATAGGCGGCAATGATCTGCGCCGACAGTTTGCGGCAAAGGGCCTGCACGTCCATCCCTGAGGCGTGATTGGCGACCATCGTCACCAGCCTTTGCGCGGCGCTTTCCATCTCAGCCTTGTTGGAGCGCTCCGGCAGACTGGTGATCATGGATTGCGCCGCGGCGGCGAACTCTTGTTGTTCATGGAATTCGCTATTGCTAATCACCTCGCCGTGGATCACGACCTGGGGATAATCCACCGCCATATAATCTAAAGAGTGGAGGATCGACAGGGTTTTGGGGGGTGGATTTGCTTCCGTGGCTGAGGCGGGCAACGAACTCAAGGTGATGGCGGCAAGCAGGCAAAGCAATTGGAAAAAACGGGGCGGCATGTCCACGATTCCTAAAATGATAATCATTCTTATTTACATTCTATAAGATTGGCATAGCGGGGATCAATACCCTGTCAAGGGGGGTAATGAAATGTTATATATCTTTAATACTTTGTTTTTATTGTGAATTAATGTGGGGCTAGTGGCGGGTGTTGGCAACCATGGCACGAATTTCCCGAATCGCGACGCTGAGCATGGCCAATTCGGTCTTACCGCTGGTGCGTATTTCTGCGACCAAGCCTTGCCAATGGTCCAAGCTTGCCCGTTTTTGTTGTAGCCAGGCCTCGACGCGGCGTTCCATGCCGCGCAGCTGAACGGTTGCTAGCAACATTTCCTGGGTCAGGGTGCGCAAGGCGCTATGCAACTCCTCAAGCAGGCCATTGCGGGCCTTGCGCTGCCATAGGTCGCGACGGGGTAAGGCATGGATGCGTTCTTTAAACCAATACAGCTCCAGCGATGCGCTGAGCATGAAATAGCCTTCCGCCGCATGCAGGATGTCGGTGTCGGTATGCAGTGCGATCTCCGTCAGATCAAAGGTGGTGACCAGCGAATCAAAACCGGCGACTTGAGCCGCCAGCGCCTTGGGCGTACCGGCCTTGATCAGTTGGCGTTCGCCGTGTCGGAAAGCGGCGCGCTCACTGTTTTTGAGCAGTCGTGGCAGCCGTTCGACCAATGGGCGGTAATGGGGTGCATAGCGGTCTATGGTCGCAGCGATATCCACGGGTCCGTGGGTGTGACGCAGCAACCACAGGGTGGAGCGGTCCAGGAGACGCCGTGTTTCGATGAGCATCTCATCCTGCAAATCAGATGCGACCACATTGTCCAATGATTCTATGGCGCGCCATGTGTCGCGCATGCCGAAGATTTCCCGCGCTGCGGTGTAGGCGCGGGCAATGGCGGCCGCTGAATGGCCGGTGGCGTTTTGCATGCGCATCCAAAAGGTGCTGCCCATGCGATTGCCCATGTCGTTGGTGATCTGGGTGGCGATGATTTCGCAGCGCAACGGATGGGTATCCAAGTGCTCGGCAAACCGTTCGCGCATCGCCGCCGGGAAATAGGCCGCCAACTCGTGCGAGAGATAAGGATCCTCGCTGATGTCTGAGCCGAGCAGGGCTTCGAACAGACGAATCTTGCTATAAGACAACAGTACGGCGACCTCGGGTCGCGCCAATCCTTGCTGGGCCGTTTCGCGGCGGCTGATTTCCTCGTCGTTGGGAAGAAACTCCAGCTTGCGCTTGAGGCGACCCTCTTTTTCCAACATGCGGATCAGTTGAGCATGGTCGCTCAACAGAAAGCCGGTCTGCGACAACGTAGCGCTCAGCGATTGCGTCTGCAGGTAATTGTCCATCAATACCAGTCGCGCCACATCGTCGGTCATGTCGGTCAGCAATTGATTGCGTTGTTTGACGGTCAAGTCACCTCGCGTCACGATATGGTTCAATATAATCTTGATATTGACCTCGTGATCGGAACAGTCAACGCCGCCGGAATTATCGATGGCGTCGGTATTGATGCGGCCGCCGTGTTGCGCGTATTCGACGCGCGCCAATTGGGTAAAACCGAGATTGCCGCCTTCGCCCACCACCTTGCAGCGCAGTTCCGTGGCGTCTATACGCAATGCGTCGTTGGTGCGATCGTCGGCGTCGGCGTGGCTCTCGCCACTGGCCTTGATGAAGGTGCCGATGCCGCCGTTCCACAACAGGTCCACCGGTGCGCGCAGGATCGCCTGGATCAATTCATTGGGTGTGAGGCGCGTCGCGCTGATCCCCAGGGCCGACCGCGCCTCAGCGCTTAAGGAAATCGACTTGGCGCGGCGCGAATAAACACCGCCGCCCGCCGAGATCAGTGTGGGATCGTAGTCGCTCCACGACGAGCGCCGCAGTTTGAACAGGCGTTGCCGTTCGGTAAAGCCGGTTGTCGGATCGGGGGTGGGGTCTATGAAGATGTGAAGATGATTGAAGGCGGCGACCAACCGTAACTGTGGCGACAACAGCATACCGTTACCGAATACATCGCCGGCCATGTCGCCGATTCCGACGGCGGTGAAGGATTGGCTTTGAATATCGACGCCCTGCTCGCGAAAATGGCGTTTCACCGATTCCCAGGCGCCGCGTGCGGTGATGGCAATCTTCTTGTGGTCATAGCCGGTGGAGCCGCCGGAGGCGAAGGCGTCGCTCAGCCAGAAACCGTAGTCGTCGGCGAGACGATTGGCGATATCGGAAAAGGTCGCCGTGCCCTTGTCGGCGGCCACCACCAGATAGGGATCGTCGCGGTCATAGCGTACCACGGCAGGCGGAGCTATCACCTTGCCCTCGACCAGGTTGTCGG
>CAYWIQ010000085.1:1076-8329 GCA_964458405.1 uncultured Chromatiaceae bacterium | reverse complement strand
CAATACCCGTCGCCGTTATTCCATCTGTTCAGCGGCGCCGCCATGCTGGGCGCCTTCTTTATCGCCACCGATCCAGTCACCGCCTCCACCACGCCGCGGGGCCGCCTGTACTACGGCGCGGGCATCGGCATATTGACCTACGTGATCCGCACCTGGGGCGGCTATCCCGACGGCGTGGCCTTTGCGGTGTTGTTGATGAACATCGCCGCGCCCACCATCGATTACTACACCCAACCGCGGGTGTTCGGCCACCACAAGGAGTAACGACGGTGTTGGCCAAGTACATGTTCAGGACGGGTGTGTTGCTGGGACTGTTCGCCGTAGCCGGTACCGCGCTGATCGCCTTTACCTACGACAATACCGCGGACCGCATCGCCGCCGAGGAACGGGAATTTCTGTTGCACAGCATCCAAGAACTGCTGCCGCCGTCGCGCTTCGACAACGACCTTTACAACGACCTCATCACCGTCACCGATCCCAAACTGCTGGGCAGCAAAGACCCCATCCCGGTATACCGCGCCCGCAAGGACGGCAAACCGGTGGCGGTGGTGATGGAACCGGTGGCCCCCGACGGCTACGGCGGCGCCATCAAGTTGCTGGTGGTCATCGGCTACGACGGATCCATCGTGGGCGTGCGGGTGTTGAATCATCAGGAAACGCCGGGGCTGGGAGACAATATCGAGGCCGACAAATCCAATTGGATCACCAGCTTCAACGGCGAATCGCTGTCCAAACTGGACGACCGCCAATGGCACGTCAAAAAGGACGGCGGGGTATTCGATCAGTTCACCGGGGCCACCATCACCCCGCGGGCGGTGGTCAAGGCCGTACATAACAGCTTAAAATATTTTTCCAAGCACCGTGACGCGCTGTTTGCGCGCAACACGACCAATAAAGAGGCGCCAACCCATGGCTGACAACGATTACGGCACCATCATCCGCAACGGCCTGTGGCACAACAATCCGGCCCTGGTCCAGATCCTCGGCCTGTGTCCGCTGCTGGCGGTCAGTTCCACGGTGGTCAACGCCTTGGGCCTGGGTTTGGCCACCACCTTGACCCTGGTACTCACCAACCTCACCGTGTCGTTGATCCGCAATCAGGTAACTTCGGAGATCCGCATCCCGGTGTTCGTCATGCTGATCGCCGCTATTGTCACCGCCATCGAACTGGCGATGAACGCCTATTTTCACGAGCTGTATCTGATCCTCGGCATCTTCATCCCGCTGATCGTTACCAATTGCAACATCCTGGCCCGCGCCGAGGCCTTCGCCTCCAAGAACGCGCCGCTGCCCGCCGTCCTCGACGGCCTGTTCATGGGCCTGGGTTTCACCGCGGTACTGGTGGCCCTGGGTGCCATGCGCGAGGTGCTGGGCAAGGGCACCCTGTTCTCGCAGGCGCAATTGATGTTCGGCGACGGCGCCAAGTGGATGACCGTCACCCTGTTCCATGACTATCAAGGTTTCCTGCTGGCGATCCTGCCCCCCGGCGCCTTCATCGGCCTGGGTCTGCTCATCGCCTTGAAGAACGTCATCGATGCCAGGCGCAAGGCCTTGCCCTCACCGACCGCGGCGCGCTACGCGGCTCATACCCACGCCTGAGCCGCAGCACTCGCGCGCGAATGGATGCCGATAAACGCCGCCGGATCTTCGAACGCCTGAAGGCGGCCAACCCCGCGCCCACCACTGAACTGCATTACCGCACACCCTTTGAATTGTTGGTGGCGGTGATCCTATCGGCACAGGCTACCGACAAGGGCGTCAACAAGGCCACGGCCAAGCTGTTCAAGGTTGCCAACACACCGCGCACTATTCTCAAGCTGGGCGAACCAGGACTAAGGGAATACATCAAGACCATCGGCCTGTTCAACGCCAAGGCCAAGAACATCATGGAGACCTGCCGCCTGCTGGTGGAAAAACACAAGGGCAAGGTACCCGAGACGCGCGACGAGTTGGAAGACTTGCCGGGTGTAGGACGTAAGACCGCCAACGTCATCCTCAATACCGCCTTCGGCCAACCCACCATCGCGGTAGATACCCACATCTTTCGCGTCGCCAACCGCATCGGCCTCGCCGCCGGCAAGACGCCGCTGGCGGTGGAGAAACAATTGCTGGACAACGTGCCTAAAAAATACCTGCACGACGCCCATCACTGGCTGATCCTCCATGGCCGTTACGTATGCACGGCGCGCAAACCGCAGTGTTCCATCTGTATCATTCGCAATCTGTGCGAGTATCCAGACAAGGTTATAGAATAACATTCTGCGCGACGTGCATCGGATTCCGGATCTTCGCTACGCTGCGCCCGGAATGACATAATATTCACAGCCTTTCATAAAATACCGTTTGTACGCTTCGCCTATGCACGGTGAGCATGTAAACTTAGACGCTCCATCAAGGGCCTTCAATACCATGTACGGCAACGATCCCGTTCAATACCGACGTTTTTTCTGTGAGGCTTGGCGTAAGCAGCGCGCGGGCGAGGTGTTGCAGCCTTTGGAGGACATGGTGGCGCGCATCGTCGCCCAACACCCCGAATATCACCGTCTGCTGGAGGATCCCGCCATCTTGGAACAGGACTACACGCCCGAGGCCGGTCAAACTAATCCCTTCCTGCATATGGGCCTGCACATTGCCATCCAAGAACAACTGGCGGCCGACCGCCCTCCCGGCATCCGCGAGATTTATCAAGCGTTAACGCGCCGTCTCGTCGACTCTCACGAAGTCGAGCACCGCATGACGGAATGCCTGGCCGAAGGTATCTGGGAGGCGCAGCGTAACGGCACTCAACCCGATGAGGCCGCCTACTTGGAACGGCTGCGCAAACTATAACAGGCCGTCTTTGGTATTAACCGCGATTGCCGTTACCATATTGGCCGATGACAACATCATGGTGAATAGAACATGAGTGACAAATATCTAGTGATCTCCGCCCAAGGCAAGGACCGCCCCGGTATCGTCAACACCTTATCCAAGACCGCCTTGGACTGCGGCTGCAATATCACCAACAGCCGCATGGCGGTACTGGGTGGCGAATTCGCCCTGATCCTGCTGATCAACGGCAGCACGGAGGCTATCGCCACCCTGCAACAGAAGTTACCGTCGCTGGAAGATGAACTGCAGCTCAGCATCACCGCCAAACCGACCTCGCCGCGCAACGTGGAACAACGCTGGCTGCCCTACCGGGTCGAAGTGGTGGCCATGGATCATCCCGGCATCGTACATCCCATTACCGAGTTCTTCTCCAAACAAAAGATCAACATCGAGGAAATGGAGACCGAAACCTACGCCGCACCCCACACCGGCACAACCATGTTCGCATTATGGATGACGGTGGCGGTACCGGAGTCGGTGTCCATCGCTCAGCTGCGGGAAACCTTCATCGACTTTTGCGACGAACTCAACCTCGACGCCAGCTTCGAGGCGGCGCGGGATTAAACCGGCCCCTGACGAATTGACTAGCTGCTGGAAAGACACGGCAGCAATGCCCGAACAAGCGCCTCGTGATCCACCTCATGTGCCACCCCTTCGCGGCGCGGCGCCGCCCACACCGCATCGGGAAAATGGGCGTCATCTTCAAACCGGGGAATGACGTGCCAATGGAGGTGAGGCACTTGATTGCCCAATGACGCCAGATTGATCTTTGCCGGTCGCAGCAAATCGCGCAACGCCGCTTCCACCGCCCACACCACTGTCATCAAATGGCCGCGCTGTGACTCGGATAGATCAGTCATCTCGCTAACATGCTCGTGCCAAATCACCCGGCAAAAGGCCGGATAGCCCATTTGCGGCGTCAACAACACCCGGCATTGTTCATCCTGCCACAGAGGCGTCTCGGCATCGCGTCGGCACAGCGGGCAAATCGTCTCTTTCATTAGAGAGTCCAATTAAAGAATTCACATCCATTGCAGATTGACAGGGAATACAAGGGTCTTCACGCCGTGTCCGCAATTGAACCGCAGCTCAAGCTCCCAATCGCCGCCTATGGCGAATTCGGAACTATCACCCCGGTAAGTACCTTGGCCAAGCTCTTCCATGTCATGCCGGACGTGGTCAGTGGTCATACGATGAGTGGGAATATACTGGCGGAAGCTGGCCCGGCAATGTTGGACGCCTTGATGGTCTCTGGCGATATGCGCGGTCACCCGCGCGTCTTTACCCACCTCCAGCTTGGAAGGTTCGGTGGTCAATGTAACGGAGTAGTCGTCGACCTGGCGGGTTTGATTGTTGTCGCCCGAACTGCACGCCACCAACATCCCCACACCGAATACAACCCCGGTTGTCGTTCGCTGCACTCTCATCCCGCCCCTCTCCTTTGTGGTGGCCGGCTATCTCCCCTCTATCAACTCTAACTTATAACCGTCGGGGTCTTCCACAAATGCGATAACCGTGGTGCCGTGTTTCATGGGTCCCGGCTCCCGCACCACCTTGCCACCGCGCCGCTTGATTTCGTCACAGGTTCCATAGATATCCTGGACGCCGATGGCGATGTGCCCGAAGGCATTACCCAGTTCATAGCGATCCACATCCCAGTTATGGGTAAGTTCGATCACCGCCTCGTCCGCCTCCTCGCCATAGCCGACGAAGGCCAGGGTGAACTTGCCGTCGGGGTAGTCCTTGCGCCGCAGCAAGCGCATACCCAGCACCTCGGTATAAAAACTTAGCGAGCGTTCCAGATCGCCGACGCGAATCATGGTGTGCAAGATACGCATTATCGTCCTCCTTATTGAGACTTAATGGCTCTAAATTACCACTAGAGTGGGTAACCCAGGGCAAAACCCCATCCCCACCCTAACCCTCCCCTTGAAGGGGAGGGAACGAGATACATCAGCCGAATTCAGCTCGCGATAATTCCCGACATCGTGGTCATCCTTAAGAACGAAAACAAACATCGCTTCTATCCTCTCCTCCCCCTTCAAGGGGGAGGTCGGGAGGGGGATGGGGTGCTTGTGGCTCCTATGCCCTTCTCCAAGGAGCGAGAATAGAACCGAACGTCCTGGGTACTCGTCGCACCATTCCCAGCGCGGTCACCCTCTTGTTACTTCCGCCCTTTCCTGTTCGCAATGCGCATGCGCAGGGCGTTAAGCTTGATAAAGCCCGCGGCATCCTGCTGATCGTAGGCACCGGCGTCATCCTCGAAGGTGGCGATGTTGGCATCGAACAGGCTGTCGTCCGATTTGCGGCCCACCACTGCGACGTTGCCCTTGTACAGTTTGACGCGCACCACGCCGTTGACGCTGGCCTGAGAGGCGTCGATCATGGTCTGCATCATCTTGCGTTCCGGCCCCCACCAATAACCGTTGTAGATCAGGCTGGCGTAGCGCGGCATCAATTCATCCTTGAGATGGCCTACTTCGCGGTCGAGGGTCAAGGACTCCATGGCGCGATGGGCCTTCAACATGATGGTGCCACCCGGCGTCTCGTAACAGCCGCGGGACTTCATGCCCACATAACGATTCTCAACGATGTCGGCGCGGCCGATGCCGTGTTTGCCGCCCAGCTTGTTGAGGGTGGCCAACACCGTGGCGGGCGTCATGGCCTCGCCGTTGACGGCGACGATGTCGCCGCGGGAATAGGTCAATTCCAAATATTCGGCCTGATCGGGGGCGTTCTCAGGCGACACCGACCAACGCCACATATCCTCTTCCGCCTCCGCCCACGGGTCCTCGAGGATGCCGCCCTCGTAGGAGATGTGCAGCAGATTGGCGTCCATGGAATAGGGCGAACGCTGGCCCTTTTTCTTTTCGATGGGGATGCCGTGCTTCTCGGCATAGGCCAGCAGCTTTTCCCGCGACGACAGATCCCATTCGCGCCACGGCGCGATGACGTGAACATCGGGCTTCAAGGCATAATAACCCAGTTCGAAACGCACCTGGTCATTACCCTTGCCGGTGGCGCCGTGGGACACCGCGTCGGCGCCCACCTCATTGGCGATCTCGATCTGGCGCTTGGCGATCAACGGCCGGGCGATGGAGGTGCCCAGCAAATATTCGCCTTCGTATAGGGTATTGGCGCGGAACATGGGGTAGACGAAGTCGCGCACGAACTCCTCGCGCAAGTCGTCGATATAGATCTCCGTAACACCCATCTGGCGGGCCTTGGCCCGCGCCGGCTCCACTTCCTCGCCCTGGCCGATATCGGCGGTGAAGGTCACCACCTCGCAGTCGTAGGTCTCCTGCAACCATTTCAAGATCACCGAGGTATCCAGCCCCCCGGAATAGGCCAAAACCACCTTTTTCACTGACGTTTGCGACATACTTACGATCCCATGCGGCTGTGATGCCAAAGTGAGGCATTATAGCCGAAAGGCATTCCCTGCGCCTCGCCGCCCTGGGCGCGACCACCCCCTTCATGGGACAATGGCGCCGAAAATAACAACCGGAGGTCCATCATGGCTCAACGCAGCGTCACCCAGCGCATCGCAGCGCTGCCGGTCTCGGAAGGCGCCGGTGTCTTGGTACACCGCACCATCGGCACACCGGACCTGCGCCACCTCGACCCCTTCCTGATGCTGGATCATTTCAGCAACAACGACCCCAAGGATTACATCGCCGGCTTCCCCGACCATCCCCACCGCGGCTTCAACACTTTCACCTACATGCTGGACGGCCACATGCTGCACCAGGACAGCATGGGTAACCGCGGCAACCTGCGTGCCGGCGGCGCGCAATGGATGAAGGCCGCCAGCGGCATCATCCACTCCGAGATGCCGCAACAAAGCGACGGCCTGATGCGCGGCTTTCAGCTGTGGATCAACCTGCCCGCCAATGAAAAGATGAGCGACCCCGGCTACCAGGAATTCACGCCGGACGCCTTCCCCTCGGTGGCCATCGCGGGGGGCAAGGTCAAGGTGATCATGGGTGATTACGGCGAGGCCCACGGCCCGATCAGCGACCCGCACACCGGCGTGCAATACCTGGACATCGAACTGGAACCCGGCGGCAGCTTCCGCCATGATCTGGACCCGGCCATGACCGCTTTCCTGTATATCTTCGAGGGCAAGGCCGTCAGCGCCGGTACTGCACTGGGAACCCACAACCTCGCCGTGCTGGGCAATGGCGATCAACTGGAGGTAACGGCTGGCGAGCACGGCGCCCGCTTTATCCTGGTGGCCGGTCGCCCCTTGCATGAACCGGTGGTCCAATACGGCCCCTTCGTCATGAACAGCCGCGAAGAGATAGAACAGGCCTTGGACGATTATCGCAATAACAAATTAGTGATCAAGAAGGCGGATTTCACCACCGGTTAGAAGTCCG
>CAYWIQ010000085.1:0-1066 GCA_964458405.1 uncultured Chromatiaceae bacterium | reverse complement strand
GCCGGTGATACGGTTAAATTTGAGGTTAACGGGGAGATGACAAAGGGGCGGAAGACCTTGCATTTATTCCGTATTTTGATTACAGGAAGATGGTAGCATCCGAATAAATAATTAAAGGGAGACCATTAGATGAGTGCAACACCGGATTTCAACCAAGTGCGCACTTCCAGCCTGGGCGCCGAACTCCATGAGGACGAAGCCAAGGTCCTGGCGGGCATCATGGGGATCACGCAACTGAAAGACGGCGAGACCCTGATCACCGAGGGTGGTGACGACAGCACCTTATTTATACTCGCCGAGGGCAACCTCGCGGTCATCAGCAACACCGACGGCAAGGAGAACGTGGTGTACACCATGACCAAGGGCGAGTGCGCCGGCACCCGCGCCTTCGTCGACCGCACACCGCGCAAGGCCACCCTGCGCGCCGTCGGCAATGCGCTGGTCTATTCCCTTACCCCCGATGCCTTCGAATCGCTGCTCGACGATCATCCCCGCATCGTCTACAAGGTCATGCGCGCCCTGTTCCGGGTCACCCATAGCAATCTGATGCGCATGAATCAGGAGAGCCGCGAGATGGCCAACTACATCACCAAGACCCACGGCAGGTACTGACCCACGTTACCCGGGACCAGTCCGCCGTGTGGCGTTCATTAAGATGATCATTGCCTATGGATCCCGTTACCCTGTTCATGGCCCTGGCTTATTTCGTGATAGGTGCCGTCTGCATCCAAAACCCCGCGCGCCTGCTCGGATGGTTTGCCAACGCGCTGCAGCGCATGGGAAGCACTAAAGGCCAGGCACTACTCAACGGCCGCGGCCTCGTTCTTTTTGTGCGTCTCATCGGCTTGTTGGCCTTGCTCAATGCCGGCATGTTGTTTTACACGTCGCAATATCGCCACTGAATAATATTAAGGAACCTCTGAACTAATTTGTCATTCCGGGCATAGCGTAGCGAAGACCCGAAATCTAGAGTCTTTAATTCAGTTAGTTGCTGGATTCCGGCTTCTGCCGGAAGTCACTTACTACCGGCATAGCCGGTAGTTTGAAGTAAGCCTCCCAATGGGGG
>CAYWIQ010000084.1:0-8376 GCA_964458405.1 uncultured Chromatiaceae bacterium | reverse complement strand
AGCGCACCACCGCGGGGGGCGGCACGACATTACCGTTTACCAGATTGTCGGTGAGGTCCAGCAGGCCGCTGATAAAGGTGCGGTAACAATACACCACTTCGTCTTGTACGGCGTCGCGGTCATCACTGCCGGGTAGGCGTTTGGTCACGAAGCCGCCTTTGGCGCCCACCGGCACGATCACGGCGTTCTTGACCATCTGCGCCTTCATCAGGCCGAGGATCTCGGTACGGAAGTCCTCACGGCGGTCCGACCAACGGATGCCGCCGCGCGCCACCGGCCCGCCGCGCAAGTGTACGCCCTCGATTCGCGGCGAATAGACGAAGATCTCGAACATGGGCCGCGGTTGCGGCAGGCCCGGCACTTGGCCGGGATCGAACTTGAATGACAGATAGGGTTTGGCGCCGCCGGCCTCATTGTATTGATAGTAGTTGGTACGCAACATCGCATGGATCAGCGCCAGAAACAGACGCAGGATGCGGTCTTCGTCCAGATTGGCGACGTCTTCCAAGGCCTTTTCGATCTGTTCGGTCAGTGTGGTGCTGCGCGTCTCGGCGTCGCTACGCTGTGCCGGGTCGAAACGCGCTTCGAATAATTTCACCAGCAAGCTGCTGATGGCGGGGTTGCCCGCCAAGCTTTGTTCCATGTAGGCCTGACTGAAGGGCGAGCGTGTCTGTAGCAGGTATTTGCACAAGGCGCGCAGCATTACCACATGGCGCCAATGCAGGCCGGCGGCCAAGACCAGGCGATTGAAACCATCGCTCTCGATGTTGGCGCTGCAAACTTGAGCGAAGGTTTCCTGGAAGGCCTCTTTGATTGTCATTATCTCCACGCTGCTGCCGTGGCCGGTGGTCATGTCGAAGTCCAGCATCCAGTAGGGGCCGCCGGAACGCGGCTCGATATCGTAAGGCCGGGCGCTGAGGATGCGCAGTCCCATTTGTTCCAGCATGGGGAGGACATCGGTGAGGGTCATGGGTCGGTCGCGACCGAAGATCTTGAAGCGCAGCAATTCTTCGCCTTGTTCGGGCGGGTGATAAAGATTGAAGCTCAACGGCGTAGCTTCGCTGATCTCTTCCAGGTGCCCTATGTCCAGAACCGCGGTGCGCGGCGAGTAGTCGTCGCGATAGGCGGGCGAGAAGGCCTCGCCGTAGCGGTGGAAGAGGCTTGCACCCTTTTCCTCGCCGAAGTGGTCGTGCAGCGCGGTGCCCAATTCGTCCTCCCACGACAGCATGGCCTCGGCCATGCGCGTCTGCAGTTGCGCCACGTCGTAATCGGCGGCGAAACCGGGGCGGGTGCGGATAATGAAATGCACCCGGGCCAGCGGTGAGTCGGAGAGCTGAATATTGAATTCCACGCTATCGCCGTTGAGGGCTTGCACCAGGATGTCCTGGATGCGGCGGCGCAACTCGGTGTGGTAGTGCTCGCGCGGTACGTAGACCAAGGCGGTGACGAACCGTCCGAACAAATCTTCACGCAAAAATAATCCCAGTTTATGGCGTTCCTGTACCTGGAAGATACCCATGGCAATACGACTCAGTTCCTGTTCGGTGCACTGGAACATCTCGTCGCGGGGAAAAGTGTCTAGGATATGCGCCAACGCCTTGCGGCCATGGCTTACGGGGATGAAGCCGGATTCATTCAGGACGTTTTCCACCTTTTTGCGCAGAATGGGGATGTCGCTGGGTCGACTGCTGTAGGCCAGGGAGCTGTAAAGACCCAACAACCGCCATTCCCCGATGACATGCCCCTCGTTGTTGAAGCGTTTGATGCCCAGGTAATCGAGGTGCACCGGCCGATGCACCGTGGATACCGCGGTCGATTTGGTGATGATCAGCAGCGAAGGTTGGCGTGCCAGGGCGCGCAACGGCGCCGGGATGTGGGCGAAGCCCCGCGAGGCGTCGGCGCTGTGGTCGTCGCGGAGGATGCCCAGCCCCGAGCCGGGCACCTGGCGCAGGACGTCCTGATCGTTTTCCTTGAGGAGGTCATAGCTGCGGAAGCCGATGAAGGTGAAGTGGTGATTATTCACCCAGCGTAGGAAGTGCAGCACCTCTTCCTTGTCGTCCGCCGCCACCGGCAGGGTTTGCGCCTCGACGGTGGCGATGATCTCGGTGATGCGGGTACGCATATCCCCCCAATCCTCGACCACGGCGCGTACGTCATCCAGGACATCAATCAGCGACTGATGAAGCACCGCCAGTGCCTGCTCATCGGTCTGGCGGGTGATCTCGAAACGCATCACCGCCTCGGGTAAGGCGTCGCTGCGCGCACCGTCGTTGGGCAGCACACCCTGCAGGTGGCCGGCGGCATCACGCATAATGCAAAATACCGGATGAATGATCTGGTGGATGGTGTAGTCCTGGCGCAGCAGTTCCATGCTCAACGAGTCCACCAGGAACGGCATGTCGTCGGTGACGACTTCCACCACTGTGTGAGTGGATTGCCAACCGTGGTTTTCATAGTGCGGGTTGTATACCCGCAACAGCGGCTTGCCGGGCCGGCGTTGCTGTGCCAGTTTCCAATGGGCGAGCACCGCACCGTACAGGTCTTCGACCGAGCGGGCCGCCAGGTCTTCCACACCTATGCCGGCGTAATATGTATTGAGGACCAGTTGCGCCGTTTCGAATTCCGACGGAGAAAGTTTGTGACGCGCCATTGCGCAGATGTGATCAATGATGGTCTGCTTTTCCTGCTCATGGGTCATCGTTGCATTCCCGTCCATGCCTGCGCGGCTAGTGTGACATGGAGCGGCTAACGGCTGGAAGCCTTGAGTCGGTTATGGTCATTGCAGGTCATCGACGGGGGCATTACCCTGTAGGGCGCATTATTCCACCCGGAGGCGCTATGAAAATCGGTATACCCAAAGAGATCAAAGACCATGAATTTCGCGTCGGCGCCACGCCGTCGGGGGTGAAGGCGCTGACGGAGGCCGGGCACGAGGTCTTGATCGAAAGCGGCGCGGGCGCGGCCATCGGTTTCAGCGACGACTTATATCGGGAGGCGGGCGCGCGGCCGGTGAGCCGCGAAGACGTTTACGCCTGTCCTATGGTGATCAAGGTCAAGGAACCACAGCCCAGCGAGTATCCCTTGTTGTGGGAGGGACAGGTTTTGTTCGCCTATCTGCATCTCGCCCCCGATCCCCGGCAGACCCAGGCACTGGTGGAACGCAAGGTGATCGGCGTTGCCTATGAGACGGTCACCGATCGTCACGGTCAGCTACCGTTACTGGTGCCCATGAGCGAAGTGGCGGGGCGGCTGGCCGTCCAGGCCGGAGCCAACGCGCTGCACATGATTCACGGCGGGCGCGGCGTATTGCTGGGCGGCGTACCGGGGGTGTCGCCGGGGCGGGTGGTGATCGTCGGCGGCGGTATCGTCGGTACTCAGGCGGCGCGCATGGCCTTGGGTTTAGGGGCGGACGTGACCTTGCTCGATGTCAACCTGGAGCGCCTACGCCAGTTGGATGATATGTTCGGTCCGGGACTCAAGACCCGTTTCTCCGACAGCTACACCATAGGGGAGTTGCTGCCGCAGGCGGACCTGGTGGTGGGGGCGGTGCTCATCCCGGGCAAGCAGGCACCCAAGCTCATCACCCGCGAGCACATCAAAGCCATGAAACAAGGTGCGGTACTGGTGGATGTGGCCATTGATCAGGGGGGGTGCGCCGAGACCTCGCGACCCACTACCCATTCCGATCCCACCTACCTGGTGGACGGCGTGGTGCACTATTGTGTCGCCAACATGCCGGGTGCCGTGGCCCATACCTCCACCTGGGCGTTGACCCATGCCACCTTGCCTTACGCCCTGGAATTGGCCAATAAGGGATATCGCCAGGCCTTGAGGGATAACAACGGGCTGCGCGACGGCTTGAATGTGTGTCTGGGCAACGTCACCAACCGCTACGTGGCGGAAGACTTGGGTTACGACTATTTAGCGCCGGAGCAGGCGCTATAGCGTTACAGCCCGGCGAAAGGCAATCCGGAATCGCAGTTGACCGCACTCGCCGGATTTTTTTCCCACTGACGGGCGCGGGCGATCTGTGACGCAGGCATGTACTGTGCCATGGCGTTCATATAGCCCGCCGCCAATTGATTGCCCTGGGCGGCGGCCAGACCGTACCACATATAGGCGTAGTCGGCGTGTTGCGGTGTGTGGAACGGCCGTTTCTTGATCTCGTTGCCGAACATCCGCCCAAGCTGAACCTGGGCCTGTTCGTGACCCTGCAGCGCGGCGCGGCACAGCCACTTGAAGGCGATGGTGTCGGTATGGCCGGGACCGAAGCCGCAGCAGTAACTCATCCCCAATTGGTACTCGCCCTCGGCGTTGCCCTTATCGGCCAATTGCCGCCATTGGGCGCGTTGCATCTGCAAGACATCGAACTTGGCGGTGGACGCCGCCGCGGTGTGTTTGGCGCCACCCCCGAAATAGCTGCAACCGCCCAGTGCCAGGGCGGCCGCCAAGCCGATGATGGCGATTGTTATTCTCATGACCTCTCCTCCGCCGTTTGCCAAAGCCTACCACAAGCCCGCGCTTTCGGTCATGGGTGGCTTGCGCATAAGATATAGCGCTGATTACGCTACAACCCTTTTGGTAAGGAGAACATCATTACATATCCCCTGCTGCGCGCGTTGTTGTTCCGCCTGGATCCGGAAACCGCCCATCATTTCAGCCTGGAGGCCCTCAAGGCGGCGCAGCGCCTTCATCTCGTCGGCGGACCGCCGCCGGCGGCGCCGCGTACGGTCATGGGTATCACCTTTCCCAATCCGGTGGGATTGGCGGCAGGTTTGGACAAGGACGGTGCCTATATCGATGCCCTGGCGGCGTTGGGATTCGGTTTTATCGAGGTGGGGACGGTTACACCCCGCGCTCAGCCGGGCAACCCCAAGCCGCGCCTGTTCCGCCTGCCGGCGGCCGGGGCGATCATCAACCGCATGGGCTTCAATAACCGCGGCGTGGACAATCTCATCGCCAATCTTGAACGCGCCCGTTATCGCGGCGTGCTGGGGATCAATATCGGCAAGAACTTCGATACCCCGGTGGAACGGGCGGTGGATGATTACTTGATTGGCCTGCGCAAGGTTTATCCCCATGCCTCTTACGTGGCGATCAACATCTCCTCGCCCAACACCCCCAACCTGCGCCAGTTGCAAGGTCATGACGCCTTGCAGAACTTGTTGGGAACGCTCAAGGCCGAGCGGGACAGATTGGCGCAGCACCACGCTAAATACGTGCCGCTGGCGGTGAAGATTGCGCCGGATCTGGAGACCGGGGCGGTGGCCGACATCGCCGCCGTTATTCGCGATCAAGGCATAGATGCAGTGATTGCCACCAATACCACCTTGGCGCGGGACGCTGTAAGCCAGATGCCGAACGGTAATGAAGCCGGGGGATTGAGCGGCGCGCCCTTGACCGCGCGGGCCACCGAGATCGTCCACCAATTGCATGGGGTGTTGGAGACTGACGTGCCCATTATCGCCGTGGGCGGCATCATGAGCGGCGCCGATGCGGCCGCCAAGATCCGGGCCGGGGCCAGCCTGATACAGCTCTATAGCGGTTTTGTCTACCGAGGGCCGTGTTTGATACGGGAAGCGGTGGATGCGGTGCGGCGCCTGGGTCCGGTGTAATACTAGGGTCGAGTGATGTCAGACAATCAATCTAGGTAGAACCTGTTAGCGCTTTGACTGATAGAGCAACATCAGGCGGTAGCTTCGGCTTTCGCTAGGTTTCCAGCCGGCTTCTACTTCACGAGCGATATCGGTAACCTTGCAACTTTCTAGCTTAACTAAGGCCACAACGCCCTATTACTTATGACCAGCGATACCCCCATTCGATTTCAAATCATCCCCGCAGCGCCCGGCGCCCACCTGTTCGAGGTCATCTGCGTCATCGCCGATCCGGCCCCTGACGGCCAGGTGTTTTCCCTGCCGGACTGGATACCTGGTAGCTATATGATTCGCGATTTCGCCAAGAATATCGTGCAACTATGGGCGGGCAGCGACGGCCGGCCCTTGGCGGTCAGCAAACTGGATAAGAGTACCTGGCGTTGTGCACCCTGCGCGGGCGCACTGGAGCTCCGCTATCAGGTCTATGCCTGGGATCTGTCGGTGCGCGCCGCCCACCTGGATACCACCCATGGCTTTTTCAACGGTACCAGCGTGTTCGTCAGGGTTCACGGCCGGGAACAGCATCCCCACCTGGTGGATATCCGTCCGCCTGTGGGTGAGGCTTACGGACAATGGCGGGTCGCCACCAGCTTGGCGCGGACGGATGCGCCGCCCCTGGGGTTCGGCGCTTACCGCGCGGTGGATTACGATGAATTGATCGATCATCCTGTGGAAATGGGGTCCTTTACGCTGGCCACCTTCAGCGCCTGCGGGGTGCCTCATCAGGTGGCCATCACCGGGCGCCACCATGCCGACACGGACCGCCTGTGTCGGGACTTGACCTTGATCTGCGAACAGCAGATCCGCTTTTTCGGTGAACCGCCGCCCATGGATCGCTATCTGTTTCTGGTTACAGTGGTGGGCAGCGGTTACGGCGGCTTGGAACATCGCGCGTCCTGCGCGCTGTTATGCAGCCGCGACGACTTGCCGCAACGCCACCAACCCGAAATGTCCGATAACTACCGCGGCTTTCTCACCTTGTGCAGCCATGAGTATTTCCACCTGTGGAACGTCAAGCGCATCAAACCGGCGGCGTTCACTCCTTATGAATTGAATCGGGAGAATTACACCACGCTGTTATGGGCCTTCGAAGGCATTACCAGTTACTACCAGTCGGTGATGTTGTTGCGTTGTGGGCTGATCGACGCCGCGGCGTTTCTGGAACAGCTGGGGCGCATCGCCACCCGGGTTTGGCGCGGCGCCGGCCGCCTCAGGCAATCGCTGGCCGAATCCAGCTTCGATGCCTGGACCAAGTTCTACAAACAGGATGAAAACGCCGGCAACGCCATCGTCAATTACTACGCCAAGGGTGCCCTGGTTGCCTTGGCGCTGGACCTGCACATCCGCCGCACCAGCGGCAACGCCCGCTCCTTGGACGATGTGATGCGTGGTTTATGGCAACGTTACGGCCAATCCGGCATCGGCGTTGCGGAAGACGGGGTGGAGCACATGGCGAAGGAGATCGGCGGGGCGGCGCTAGCCGGTTTCTTCGACGCGGTGGTGCGCGGTGTGGAAGATCCGCCGCTGGCGGAATTGCTGCCGCAGTTCGGCGTCGCATTCGAGTTGCGGCCCGCCGAGGGCGGCGGCGACAAGGGCGGTCGTCGCAGCAAGGTGCCGGCGGACAAACTGGCGCGGCGGCCGGTTTTGGGTATCCGCCTGGCGGAAAGCGGCCGGGAGGCCAAGGTGGCGCAAGTCCTGGACGGCGGCGCCGCGCAGCAGGCCGGCCTGGCGGCGGGTGACGTCATCATGGCGGTGGATCATCTGCGGGCGACCCGCGCCAGCCTCGATGCGTTATTGGTCGCCTATAGCCCGACGGACTCGGTGACGGTGCATGCCTTCCGCCGCGATGAATTGCTGGTGTTTAACGTGGTGTTACAGGCGCCGCCGGCGGATACCTGCGTGTTGACGTTGCGCGAGGATGTGGATGACGACGCGGTGCGGGCGTTGCGCGACGGTTGGCTGCAAGGCGCTTGAAAGCCGTACCGAAACTGCGTAGGGTAACGCCACGCATGCAAATGTCTGTCCGCGAAATATACCTTTCCGTCTTTACTTAATATTGGGGTCGGTGGATCGCCGCCGGCACCGATCGTAGAATGTATAACCCATAGCAGGAGGTAGTGACATGTCCGTACTCGTAGCCCAACCGGCACCGGATTTTGCGGCGCCCGCCGTGATGCCCGATGGCAGCATCAAAGATGCATTCAAGCTTTCCGATCTGCGCGGCAACTATGTCGTGCTGTTTTTCTGGCCGTTGGATTTTACCTTCGTGTGTCCTACGGAGATCGTTGCCCATAACAACCGCGCGGTGATGTTCCGCGAACGGGGGGTGGAGTTGGTGGGGGTATCCATCGATTCCCAGTTCACCCACTATGCCTGGCGCAACACCCCGGTGGAAAAGGGTGGGATCGGCGAAGTCGTTTTTCCGTTGGTGGCCGATGTGAAACACGAGATCACCCGGGCCTACGGTATCGAACATCCCGACGGCGTGGCCTTGCGCGGCTCTTTCCTCATCGACCGCGACGGCGTGGTGCAGCACCAGGTGGTGAACAATCTGCCGCTGGGACGCGAGGTGGATGAGATGTTGCGCATGGTGGATGCCCTGCAGTTCTTCGAAGAGAACGGCGAGGTCTGCCCGGCCGGTTGGCGCAAAGGCCAGGCGGGCATGAAGGGTACCGCGGAGGGGGTGGCCAGCTATTTGGCGAGTCACGCCGGCGACCTGTAA